>JBAVUZ010000428.1:0-10976 GCA_049697035.1 Candidatus Angelobacter sp.
GTGCTCAAAGGACTCGCTCATCGTCCCTTCTCCTAGTAAGATTTTATTGTCATGAAGAATAACTGGATGTCCCTCCCTCTCTCTGAATCCGATCCCGCGATTGCCCAGGCCATCGCCAATGAAGTCAACCGCCAGCATGAGGGGTTGGAACTGATTGCCTCAGAGAACTTTGTCAGCATGGCCGTGCTGGAAGCCGCAGGTTCGGTCTTCACCAACAAATACGCAGAGGGATATCCAGGAAAACGCTATTACGGCGGCTGTGAGTTTGCTGATGTTGTCGAGAATCTGGCGCGTGAGCGCGCCAAGCAGATCTTTGCCGCCGACCATGTCAATGTCCAGCCACACTCAGGTTCGCAGGCGAACATGACAGCATACATGGCCCTTTTGCAGCCCGGAGACGCCGTGATGGGCCTGAACCTCGCCCACGGCGGCCATCTCACGCACGGGCATCCGCTCAACTTCTCCGGCAAGATGTACAAAATCATTCCGTATGGCGTGCGCAAAGATACTGAAACAATCGATTACGACGAAATGGAGCAGATCGCAGTTCGCGAGCGCCCAAAAATGATTATCGGCGGCGGCAGTGCTTACGCCCGTGTGATTGATTTTGCTCGCATGCGCCAGATTGCCGACAAAGTCGGCGCAAAACTGATGGTGGATATGGCGCATATCGCAGGCCTGGTCGCAGGAGGCGCGCATCCTTCTCCCGTGCCGCATTCCGATATCGTGACCACCACCACGCACAAGACTCTGCGCGGGCCGCGTGCCGGCATGGTGCTTTGCCGTCAGGAACTGGCGGCAGCCGTGGACAAGATTGCCTTCCCCGGCATTCAGGGCGGACCGCTGATCCACATTATCGCGGCCAAAGCTGTTTGCTTCCGTGAAGCGTTGCAGCCGGCCTTCAAAGACTACGCTCACCAAGTGGTCGCCAATGCCAGGGCGCTCGCCCGCAAAATTATGGATGAGGGCTTCCGCGTGATTACCGGCGGGACTGACACGCATTTGATGCTCATTGACGTTTTTGCTCAGGGAATTCTGGGCAGTGAAGCTGAAAATGCGCTGGGCCAGGCAGGCATTACTGTAAACAAAAATGCCATTCCCTTTGATAGCAATCCACCTCTCAAGCCCAGCGGGATTCGTATTGGCACCCCCGCTCTCACCACACGCGGGATGAAAGAGAAAGAAATGGTCCAGACAGGCGTATGGATTGTTGAAGCCCTCAAAAACCATAAAGACGCGCAGACCCTCGCCAGAATTCGCAAGCAGGTGCTTGAACTGGCGGAAGCGTTTCCTCTCTATCCGGAGTTGCGGGCTGCTGTGGAAGTTGCCTAGCAGTCACAGAGAGCGCCGGCATTCGTGCTGAGAGTACATGCGCGAACGCCAGCTTTCCTGCGACCAAAGTTTGAAATGCAAGCTCGAATCGTGCATTCCCAGCCCTCCTTTTGACCGCAAATTGCTTCTAAGTCCACAGAAGGATAAGCAGGATTAGGCGAGGCTCAAGTGGCATTCAGAGGCACATTGCTGGGAAGTTTGATTTGTCTGCTGGCGACGGTTGCCGTCGCTCAGACAAATGCCATGCCACAGGCGCGCACCGTTGTCGATCGTATGCTGCAAACGCTACAGGAAAACAAAGCTAAAGTCCGCCCCTTCACGGTAAAGCGCGGTTATCTCCTGCTCGACAAGCAGGACCAGGAGAAAGCTCAAGTCGTGGCCAACATTACCGTTCTTCCTCCTGACAGCAAACAATACAACATTGAGAGCAGCAGCGGCGGCATGGGCGAGAAAGTACTGCGAGACGTCCTCAGCAAAGAGACTGAATCACCTAGGGATGCACAGCGGAAGGAACTCTCGCTGGAGAATTACGACTTCCAGTTACTCGGGGAAGAAGCTCTCGATGGTCAGCGCTGTTTCATCTTGAGCATGAATCCCAGGCGCGAGGAAAAAGACCTGCTCCGCGGCAAACTCTGGGTGGACGCGGAAACGTACAACATTCGCCGCGTGGAAGGGACTCCCGCTAAAAATCCTTCCTGGTGGCTGCATGATCTTCACATCTTTATGAGCTTTGCAGAGGTCGATGGCATGTGGATGCGCACATTTACCCACGCCGTGGCCAACGTGCGCTTTAAAGGCAAGTATGTGATGGAATCGCGCGACCTGGAATATCGCTTTACCCGCCAGACGGCTTCGCGTTCTCGCCGCAATCCCGCAATTCTCGCTGGCTCTGCCATCAATCCATAGGTTATTCCTCGTCTGGTTTCGTGCCCTCGGCGTAGCCTGAGTCAATCTGCGTGAATGCCCCTCATTGCTTGCGCATCTCTGAGAACTGCAATTAGATTTGACTTTGCGATCGCGAGCTAAATTCTGGCGCGGCCCTGAGGTCAATGGATGAAAACGATCAAGGTAGCAGTGTTTATGGCGCTGCTTGCATCTGCGGGAGTGGCACAGACTAAGCGCCACCAGCAGAGCACATCGGATTGGAATTTCGCCGTCTCCGGCGATTCACGTAATTGTGGTGACGTGGTGATGCCCTCGATTGCCGCCAGTGCCACAAAGGACAAGGCCGCTTTTTACTGGCATCTGGGTGACGTGCGCGCCATCTATGGAGTTGATGAAGATTATCAGAACAGCCCGGAGCATCGTGGCAAGGCCGTTCAGAAAGACGAATACCTGAAAGACGCCTGGGATGATTTCATCCAGCACCAGATTGGCGCCTTCGGTTCCTTGCCGGTATTTGTTGGTATCGGCAACCATGAAACCACGCCTCCTAAAACCCGCGAACAATTTGCCGAGAAGTTTGCCCAGTGGCTGGACTCTGCCCCGCTCAAAGCCCAGCGGCTTGCGGATAATCCGCGTGCCACCGCCCCCACCACCTACTTTCACTGGATACAGGGCGGCGTCGATTTTATTTATCTGGATAATGCCACTGTCGATCAGTTTTCTCCCAGGCAGGTGATGTGGCTGGAAGGCGTTCTGGAGCGTGCTTCTTCAAATCCTGAAGTTCGCGCCGTGGTTGCGGGCATGCATGCAGCATTGCCGGATAGCGTTGCCATTGGCCACAGCATGAGCGATTGGCTGGTGGGCGTTGAAAGTGGACGCCGTGTTTATACCGATCTTTTGGATTTCAAGCAAAAGACCGGCAAGAATGTTTATCTTCTGGCCAGCCACTCGCATTTTTATATGAGCGGCATCTTCAACTCTGAATATTGGGAGCACCACGGCGGCCAACTGCCGGGCTGGATCGTTGGTACGGCCGGCGCGGTGCGTTACGCGTTGCCGCCGGATGCGGCCCGCGCAAAAGAAGCTCGGACCAAAGTGTACGGCTACTTGCTGGGCACCGTCCACCAGGATGGAAAGATCGATTTCAAGTTTGAAGAGATAAAGAAAGCGGACACTCCCGCCGCTACCAGCCGGCGCTATACGCCCCAATTTGTGAATTTCTGTTTCGATAAAAACACGGCGTTCTCTCAGTTGTCAGAACCGCCGCACAAATGAATTTTTCTTCGGAATAAATACATCCGCGTTTTGAAAACTGAAAGCGGACTTTTCCACAAGAGACGGCTTTCGGCAACTCGGTTCGCCGATAAAAAGCAACTCTCCTCATCCCGATATGCATTTTTTTGTTGACAATGCAACATCAGTACCTCAATATCTTGTGTGTAAGCATTCAACGGTACAATTCGTTGGGCTTCAAAAAAGTGAGATCGGGCTCCAAAGCAACTAAATCTTCTTAAGGAGGCATTCAACTCATGGCAACCAAGAAAAAAGCAGCCAAGAAAAAGAAGAAAAAGTAGCAGATTAGCGGAGCCAAGTCTCCGTGAATTTCAACAAGGGAAAATAGTTATGACGGGTGTTCATCGGAACACCCTTTTTTATTGCCCTTGTTCCCTTACTTATACCTGTTTGCCAGAGCAGGCAATGCGGCCCTGAGCTGTCATGCAACCGTCCCAGCCCTCGAATACAATCCCAATATGTCTATGATGACGCGGGCTGCCGCTCGCACAATCGGAAAATCGGTTTTGATTTTCTGGGCCATCGTTATTTTTGGAGGAATCCTCAGCCGCGCGCAATTTGGCAATGACGCGACCCAAAAGGACGCAAATGCTGTTCAGGCCGTCAGCGCTGAAGATAGCGCTGAAGATATTGTTTCTTTTCTCAATCAGACCATCGTGTGGTCCCGGCAGCTCACAGCCGAGCAGCAGTTGGTGAGCGAGCCCAGCGATGCGCTCTTTCTGAATGACAGCCGGCAGCTGGCAGATCAGGTTGTGAAGCTTGGTTTCGATTATGCCCGTGCGCGTGCCCAGGCGCTGGCCAGCCAGACGGAGCACGGAGCCAACACTGCGCAGGCGCCCTCTCAATACCAAAGGCTGATTGATTCGGCCAACAAGGCTGACCAGCAGGTAAAAGGCCTGCAACAGGAACTGGATAATTTTCACCAACAGCTGGAGACGGCAACCGGCAAGAAACGCACTACGCTGCTTGCCGTGATCTCAGAGACTGAAGGCGAGCTCCAGTTGTTCCAGACACGCCGCGACACATTGCGTAGCATGCTTCAGTTTGCCACCGGAACCGCATCAAGCGGCTTGGGCTCAGGCAGTCTTCTCTCACAGGTAGAAGAACTTGCGCGCACCGTTCCCGTAGCTTCTGCCGAGAGCAAGGAACAGGCCGGTTCGAACCCGACCTCAAACAATTCCACCTCGCCTGCGGTGGTCGCCTCACGCGAACGAAAAGAAGCGCCCACAGGTATTCTGGCCCTGGCCACGGATTTGTTTTCCCTGCGGCGCAAGCTGCGTGCTCTCGAAGACAATTTGCGCCAGACGGACGCGCTTTCCCAGACCTCCAAAACTTTGCGCGCGCCGCTGGTGGCAAAAATCAGAGACTTAACGCAGAAAGGTGACGATGTGGCAGGCCAGCCGGATTCTCAGGATCCCAAGGTGCTGGCACAGCAGAGAAAAGATCTTGATGCACTCACGGCGCAGTTCAAGCAGGTATCCGCCAGCTTGCTCCCTCTGGGCAAACAGTCAATCCTGCTGGATATTTACAAGCGCACGACTACCAACTGGCGCGGCGCCGTTGATAGCCAGTACAAGGCTGAACTCAAGGGGCTGCTGCTGCGGCTGGCCGTGCTGGCGCTGGTTCTGGGTGTAGTGCTGGGCGTTTCAGAGGTTTGGAAGCGCGCAACTTTCCGTTACATTCCGGACGCGCGTCGCCGTTACCAGTTCCTGCTGATTCGCCGGATCGTCCTGTGGTGCCTCACGGCCATCATCATTGCCACGGCATTTGCCAGCGAGCTCGGCGCCATCACCACATTCGCTGGCCTTATGACGGCGGGCATTGCCGTGGCGTTGCAAAATGTCATTCTCTCCGTTGCCGGATACTTCTTTCTGATCGGGAAGTATGGCGTCCGCGTGGGTGATCGCGTAAATATCGCGGGGGTCACTGGTGATGTTGTCGATATTGGACTAGTGCGGCTGCAGTTAATGGAAGTCACCGGCGGCCCGGCGCCGCTTCCCACAGGACGCGTCGTAGCGTTTTCTAATTCCGTGGTTTTTCAGGCCAACTCCGGCATGTTCAAGCAGATTCCGGGCACGAACTTTCTCTGGCATGAGATTACCCTTACCCTCGACCCGAAAGGCCATTATCGCCAGGTGGAACAACGGATGATGGAAGCAGTCAACAAGGTTTTTGCCGAGTACCGCGACAGGATGGAAGTGCAGCGCCGCAACGTTGAACGCTCCTTAAACTCCACCATCGCGGCTTTTTCTCCTGAAAGTCGGCTGCACCTCACGCAAACCGCTCTTGAAGTAGTGATTCGCTATCCTGTGGACCTGGAGCATGCCGGTGAGATCGATAACCGCGTCACCCGGGAAATTCTTGACGCGCTGGAGCGAGATCCCAGCCTTCGCCTGCAGGTTTCCGCCGGACCTACAATCCGGAGCGAAGAAGTGCCGGTCGAACCGGTAAAAAGCTAATTTTCCCTGGGGCTTTGCCGCGCCTCTCTGATTTATCGCTGACCCGCAATCCCCTCTATTTCAGCAGGTTCCCGCTTGCGTGATCCTCGTCACAGTCAATCTGCCGCCGTTGCGTGAGGATGGAAAGTAACCAAGCGTCCTTTGACGCAACTGAGAGGAATGGGGTCGTCCGTATGCACCCATCGGCGGCCCCATACCACTTCTTATGAACCGACCCAAAGTCACAATCGACGGCAATGAAGCCGCAGCCTACGTGGCCCATCAGACCAATGAAGTAATTGCTATTTATCCCATCACCCCCTCTTCCACCATGGGTGAACTGGCGGACCAATGGTCGTCAGAAGGCAGGCAGAACATATGGGGCTCAGTACCGCGCGTGGTTGAGATGCAGAGTGAAGCCGGAGCTGCCGGCGCTTTGCACGGCGCGCTGCAGGGCGGCTCGCTGGCGACCACGTTTACTTCCGCGCAGGGATTGCTCTTGATGATTCCCAACATGTACAAGATTGCCGGAGAGCTTACCCCGGCCGTGATTCATGTTGCGGCGCGTTCGCTGGCCACACACGCGCTCTCGATTTTTGGCGATCACCAGGACGTGATGGCTGTCCGCCAGACCGGATGGGCAATGCTGGCTTCCAATTCCGTTCAGGAAGCCATGGACTTTGCTCTGATCGCGCAGGCCGCGTCACTTGAGTCGCGCATTCCTTTTGTGCATTTCTTTGATGGCTTCCGCACCTCGCATGAGGTCGCTAAAGTCGAACAGCTTTCGGTGGAAGACATACAGGCGATGATCAGTGACGATCTGGTGCGCCGCCATCGTGAGGCGGCACTTTCGCCCGATCATCCATTTATTCGCGGCACGGCGCAGAATCCTGACGTTTACTTTCAATCGCGCGAAGCGGCCAACTCCTTTTATCTCGCCGCGCCGACGATCGTGCAGAACGCCATGGACAAGTTTGCCGCGCTCACCGGCCGCCAATACAAACTGTTTGATTATGTTGGCGCTCCCGACGCGGAACAAGTTCTTGTACTTATGGGCTCCGGCGCAGAGGTCGCGCAAGAGGCGGTTGATCATCTCAACCGCCGCGGAGCCAAATTTGGAGTGCTCAAGGTGCGGCTCTACCGGCCTTTTTCCATTGAGCACTTTGTGCATGCCTTGCCTCCTACAGTCGAAGCAATCGCTGTGCTGGATCGCAGCAAGGAGCCGGGAGCCGTAGGAGAGCCGCTGTACGTGGACGTAGTTACCGCGCTCAGTGAGGCTGAGTCGCAGTCAACGCATCTGGTGCAGCCAATGCCCAGGGTGATCGGCGGCCGCTATGGTCTGTCGTCCAAGGAATTTACGCCGGCCATGGTAAAGGGCGTGTTTGACGAGCTGGCAAAAGAGAAGAGCAAAAACCATTTTACGGTTGGAATTGTTGACGACGTCACGCACACCAGCATCGACTACGACCCAGCATTTTCCACCGAGGAACCAGATACTGTGCGAGCTCTGTTTTATGGGCTGGGAGCGGATGGGACCGTGGGCGCGAACAAGAATTCCATCAAGATCATTGGTGAAGATACCGATCTTTTCGCGCAGGGATATTTTGTGTATGACTCAAAGAAGTCAGGCTCGATGACCACTTCGCATCTGCGATTTGGGCCGCGACCCATTCGCTCCAGCTATCTCATCACGCGTCCCAACTTTATTGCCTGCCATCAATTTTCATTCCTGGAGCGGCTCAACCTGTTGAAATGCGCCGAGCCGGGTGCAACTTTTCTCTTAAACAGCCCCTTTGGCCCGGAAGATGTTTGGGACAAGCTGCCACGCACCATCCAGGAAGAGATTATTGCCGCCAAGTTGAAATTCTACGTGATTGATGCCTACAAAGTCGCGCGTGAAACAGGCATGGGCGGCCGTATCAACACGATCATGCAGACCTGCTTCTTTGCCCTAAGCAATGTCCTGCCCCGTTTTCAGGCGATTATGGCCATCAAGAATGCCATCCGCAAAACGTATGGCAAGCGCGGCCAGTCTGTGGTGGATAAGAATTTTGCCGCCGTCGATCAGACGTTGGAGAACCTGTTTGAGGTCCAAGTTCCTATCGTGTCGTTAAGCATGATCGATCTCCAGCCTCCGGTTCCAGAGCAGGCTCCCGAATTTGTGCGTGAAGTGCTTGGCCCGATCATCCAGGGTGACGGCGATTTCCTGCCCGTAAGCAAGATGCCGGTGGATGGCACTTTTCCGTCAGGGACCTCGCAGTGGGAAAAGCGAAATATTTCTCTGGAAATTCCGGAGTGGGACAAGGAACTGTGTATTCAATGCGGCAAGTGCGTGCTGGTTTGCCCGCATGCCGTCATTCGCGCCAAGGTTTATGACGATGAAAAACTCGCCAACGCGCCAGAATCGTTCCTTTCCGTTCCGGCACGCTGGAAAGATCTGGGGCAAATGAAGTACACGCTCCAGGTTTCTCCGGAAGACTGTACCGGCTGCACGTTGTGCGTTGATGTATGCCCAGCCAAGAGCAAAACGGACGCGAACCACAAAGCGCTGAACATGGTTCCACAGCCTCCGATTCGCCAGCGCGAAGCAAAAAACTGGGAATTCTTCCTGGGCCTGCCGGAATTCAATCGTGAGAAGCTCTCTTTTGGTCAGGTCAAGGACGTGCAACTCCTGCAGCCGCTGTTTGAATTTTCCGGTGCTTGCTCCGGCTGCGGTGAAACTCCATATATCAAGCTAATGACCCAGCTCTTTGGTGATCGCACTATCGTTGCCAATGCCACCGGGTGTTCCTCGATTTACGGCGGCAATCTGCCGACAACGCCTTACACATTCAATAATGATGGCCGTGGAACCGCCTGGGCCAACTCATTGTTTGAAGACAATGCAGAGTTTGGCCTGGGAATCCGCCTTTCGCAAGACAAGCACGCCGAGTACGCGCGTGATCAGGTAAAACGGCTCGCCGATACGATTGGGCCCGAATTGGCGACCGCGCTCTGCGAGGCTGATCAGTCGAATGAAGCGGGCGTGCGTAAGCAGCGTCAACGGGTAGAGCTGCTCAAAAATCTTCTGCGGCTCAGCCGGGACAACCGCGTCGCGCGCGAGCTGACTGTATTGGCTGATTCGCTGGTCAAACGCAGTGTGTGGATCGTGGGCGGTGATGGCTGGGCCTATGACATTGGTTACGGCGGCTTGGACCATGTGCTTGCTTCTGGCGAGAACGTGAATATCCTGGTCCTGGACAGCGAGGTTTACTCCAATACGGGTGGGCAGACTTCTAAAGCCACGCCGCGCGGGGCGGTGGCGCGCTTCTCAGCGGGCGGCAAGTCAACGCCCAAGAAAGATTTGGCCATGATGGCCATGGCGTATGGCAGCGTTTATGTAGCGCGCGTCGCCATGGGCGCGGGCGACATGCAGACCCTGAAGGCATTTAACGAAGCTGAAGCGTACAACGGGCCGTCATTGATCATCGCCTATGCCACCTGCATCGCTCATGGAATCGACATGAAGCAAGGATTAAGCCAGCAAAAGCTCGCCGTGCAGTCTGGACATTGGCCGCTGTTCCGCTTCGATCCCCGGCGCGCCGCGGAAGGCAAGAACCCGATGCAGCTCGATTCCAAAGCGCCTTCAGTGCCGCTGGAAGACTACATTTACAATGAGACGCGCTATAGCATGCTGCGGCAATCGCACCCTGAAGAGGCCAAAAAGCTGCTGGAAGAGGCACGTGAAGATGTGGCCGCCCGCTGGAAAATGTATGAAACTTGGGCGAGCATGGGCACGAATGGTAAGGGATAATAAGGGAAGCTGCCGCTATTAAAGCCCGTTTCAAACGCGCATTGGGTAATGCCTGCGCTCGATTTTAGTTATTGCGAATCGTTGGAGGGAAGACGCGTGAAGACTGTCTTTGTGGTTGGTGCAGGACCAGCAGGAATGTTTGCCGCCCAGAAAATTGCACAGGGTGGCCATCAAGTCATCATCCTGAACCGCGACATCAAGCCCGGCGGCCTGGCTGAGTATGGCATCTATCCCACCAAAGACAAGATGAAGATTGGCCTGCGCAAGCAGTTTGCCAAGGTACTGAGCCTTCCTAACGTGCATTACTTCGGCCACGTGCCGGTGTCAACCCAGGCGGCCGTTTCCATTGCTGACTTGCAGCAGTTCGGCCCTTCAGCCATTGTCTTTGCCATTGGCGCGCAGGGAACTAAGAAGCTGGGCCTTCCCGGCGAAGACGTGACTGGTGTTTACGCGGCCAAGGATTTTGTTTACAGCTACAACCTCCTCCCGCCATTTACCTCGCGCGACTTCTCCACCGGCAAGCGCGTTGCGATCGTCGGCATGGGCAACGTGATGGTGGATATTGCACGCTGGTTCCTGATTGATGCTCCCGTTAAGACTGCTGAAGAAGTCGTGGTGGTGGCGCGGCGCGGCCCGTTTGAAGCCAAGTTCGACAAAAAAGAATTCGACTACATTGAGGAATTCCTGGACCGCAAAGCTTTCGACGAAGAGCTGCGCCGTATCCAGCCGCAGCTTTCTGCCATTGGTCAGGACATTAGCAAGCTCGCCGAGGAAACTTTTCCCGTGCTGGCAACGCCCGCCACCAAGCACCCGGAAGGCAAAGCCCGTCTGCGCTTCCGCTTCCTATGTTCGCCGCAGGCCATCCATGCCGACGCAGATGGTCGCATTGACCGGCTTACCGTAGCCGAAAATGTGCTCTTGGAACGCGATGGCAGCATCGCCTGCAAAGCCACAGATAAATCTGCCGCCCTTGATGTGGACACCATGATTTTTGCCATCGGTGACGTAGCTGATCCCGCTGTCGGCCTGCCCTATAGCCGCGATAGCTACGTCATCAATCCAGACCAGACCGATCCCAAACGCGCCGCGTATGAGTTGTTCGATCCACAGAGCGGCAAAGTGCTTGAGGGAATTTACGCCGTTGGCTGGGCCCGCAAAGCTAGTGACGGACTTGTGGGCATTGCGCGCCACGACGCTGAAGTCGGAGCGGTGCATGTACTGAAATATCTGGAAAC
>JBAVUZ010000429.1:0-2308 GCA_049697035.1 Candidatus Angelobacter sp.
AGATATACTCCGTTAGCTTCAGCCGATTCGGGATCGAAACAATCCGTTGCGTCCACAAGAGCGCAAACCTGTTCTTTGCCGGTGACTTGCGCCAGCAGCGACACCAGCATGGATGTCCTGCCGGAGGTAATTCCCGCCGGAGCGCATATCTGGGTTAGAGCGCCCTTTGGAATGCCGCCCAATTCGCGATCAATGGCCGCGATTCCAGTCGGAAACACCTCTGGCGCTGAACGTTTTAAGACACTGAGAGCGCCGGGGATTTGGCGTTCAATTTGAGCACGAATTTCGGCAATCGAAGGCATGGCTGGCTGGCGGAAATTTATTCGCTACTTATTCGCCTAATAGAAAACTGTAAAATGCCGGCGGCCAGCTTGTCAACCCCTTGTTTTGTTCTTTATTCGATAAGCCTTTGAAGCGGCAGAGAATATTCTTGCCCCCCGGAAACCAGCATCCAAAGTTTTATGCAACCACATTGACGCAACTGGCAAATACCTGCTCACAAAAACCTCATGTGGCTGCGTACGATGCGCTGAGGATGACGAAAACGACTGATGGACCTTTTGACCAACTCGGATATTGCCGAACTTCTGGCGACCGCCTCTGAGTCGGCGAAGCAGCCATTGCAAAAGGCGCTTCGCCGGGCATCACGCAAGGCCTTTCTGTGGCCGGAAGAAGCGGCGCACATCGTGCAGGAAGGCCGATCACTGGAAGAACTTGCCGGCATTGGTCCGTCTCTTAACCGAATCATTCGTCGCTGGATTCAAGATCCGCCGGATATTCCCAAGCCGCCTGAAATCCGCGCCGGATTTCTTACTGCTCTGCGAGCGCGAGAAATACTTGAAGCAAACCCTTCATGGCTGCGCGACGTGAAGGGCGATTTGCAGATGCACACGCTTTGGAGTGATGGCACGGCGTCAATCGAGGAAATGGCCCAGGCCGCGGTTGAACGCGGGTATGAGTACATCGCAATCACAGACCATGCTAAAGGACTCAAGATTGCAGGAGGCATTGATGAGAGCCAGTTAGACACGCAAGCGGAAGAGATCGCGCAAGTCAACGCTGCCATGGCTTCCACCGCAAGGCCCTTTCGCGTTCTGCGATCGATTGAGTTGAACCTGAATCCTTCAGGCGCGGGCGACATGGAACCCGCTGCACTTTCCCGGCTGGACCTGGTGCTTGGATGCTTCCACTCCGCGCTCAGGAAAAAAGAGGATCAAACAGAACGTTATCTTGCGGCTTTGCGGAATCCGGATTTGCAAATCCTGGGACATCCACGGGGCCGCATCTATAATTTTCGCCTTGGGCTGACCGCGGACTGGCGTCGCGTATTCGATTTGGCGGCAGACCTGGACAAGGCAGTTGAGATTGATTCTTATCCCGACCGCCAGGACTTAAGCGGTGATCTAATAAAGCTGGCCGTTAAGGCAGGCTGCCGCATTTCCATTGGCACGGATTCACACGGCCCATCGCAGTTCCGTTTTATGGAATTTGGCTTGGCGTCCGCACTGTCGGCCGGGGTAAAGCGCGGCCGCATTCTAAACTTCATGGGGGCTGAGGAGTTATTAAATTGGGTCGCCTGTGTCCGCGAGCGCTCAACCCGCAGGCCGGCCGCCTGATCCCTACCTCACCCAGCATTGCCGCATACCCATCTTGCTTTTGTGCCGATGCTCAAAACTTGCGTGAAGAAAGTCAGCACCACGACCCGGGCTAAACGCTGTTACATATTCCGCTATTCTGCTGGGCAACCAATCCAATTCTTAATGAATCTTAATGTGAGTAGCTTTCATTCCCCCATTTTCCATTGAACCAGATCCGGGTTCTTAAAGGATGCTCCATTTGGTCGCCGCCAAGCAGGCTCCAGAGCCACCCAATACGAGACTCTCTGTTGGCGACTATATCGCTGACATCCTGCTGGACGCTCGGCCAGACGGCACTCTTTATCATTGGATCGTACAGCGGGTTGGTTCGGCCGCCATCATTCAATGGGGCCAGGAATACACGTTTGAGGACGCTTACTCAGCCGTCTCAACCTACTTAGAAAATCTGGCCCATCCCGAGCAGGAAAAAGCCTAGCCAGCCTTGGGCGTATCGTCTTCCATCGCCATATCGTCTTCAATGACCGGAAGTTCATACAGCCGGATTTCGGAAGTTCCGGCGTCGGATTCATCCATCGCGGCCTGCACTAAAGCAATTCCATAGTTACTGTATCCCGTAACCGCAGTGGCGGAAATAGGCACGAGCATTTTCGGGAGTGATGGCGGCGATGGCGTGCCCCACCGCAGGCTCAAGCTGCTCCAGCAGTCGCGCC
>JBAVUZ010000430.1:0-10029 GCA_049697035.1 Candidatus Angelobacter sp.
CGGAACAACCATTCGAGCCCACGGTCTTGCATCCATTGTGGCGCCTGTCGCAACGTTCCCGCCAGAAACGGAAAAGCGGCTCCAACGGCGAGAATAGGTACCTTCAGACGGTCCCTGAATTCATATGCCCATACCTCCTGGCGTGGGCAGCCCAGGCCAACAAACACAATTTGGGCGCCGGATTGCCTGATCTTTTCTCCAATTCGATCGGCGGCCTCGGCTGTGATTCGCCCGAAGGTCGAAGGGCTGGCGCCGGCAATGATCAGCCCGGGGAACCGCCGTTGAAGGTTGGCAGTTAGAAGAGAAAGAATGTCCGGTGAGCTTCCGTAAAGATAAACGGAGAGTTTTTCCTGCTCCGCACGGGCAAGCACGGACAACATCAGGTTAGGGCCATAGACGCGCACCCGCAGCCCGACGGAGTGCAGGTGGTTCAGGGCCCACCGGACGGGTTGACCATCCGCCACCACGAGTTCAAGACTGTTCAGGCGATAAAGGTGTGTCGGGTCGAGCACTCCTTCCATGACTCCATGAACGGCAATGGCGGAGACGCTGAAAGGGCCGCCACGATGGGCAGCGGCAATCACCATATCAGTAGCGGTTTCCGCACCTGCGTCGTCGATCAAAACCCCAAGAATATTTCTCTTTGCCACAGCACTCATGCGTGGACAACTCGAGAAGAATCCTTCCACCGCTCGTGGTTCCGGTCATGGATCTCACGCAATATGGCGAGACTGTCAAACTGCAATGCGTATCCGGGATAGTGCGACTGGAATTTCCTGATGTCGCTGATCCACCAGATGTGGTCTCCCTTTCGATTCTCACCGCCGTATTGCCAGTTCATTTCCCGACCCGAGATCTGCTGGCACATGGAAATGGCTTCCAGCATGGAACAGTTAGAAAAACGGCTGCCGCCAATGTTATAGACCACGCCTGATCTCGGCGACTGAAAGAACCTGTCGAAGGCCCGCACAAGGTCAGCGCTATGCAGGTTGTCGCGGACCTGTTTGCCTTTGTAACCAAACACGTTATAGCGGGTCCCGGTAACGTTGCATTTCATCAGGTAGGCAAGGAAGCCATGCAATTGCGCACCTGAATGATTTGGGCCGGTAAGACACCCGGCGCGAAAACATGCGGTCTTCAGCCCAAAATACTGGCCGTATTCCTGCACCATCACGTCGGCAGCGACCTTGGATGCCCCAAAGATACTATGCAACGAATGATCGATAGACTGCGCTTCCGTGATTCCGTGCTCGGCAAATTTGTGGGACTTGTCTAACTCCCAGCGTGACTGCTGTTCCACCAGTGGAAGAGCATTGGGAGAATCGCCGTAGACTTTGTTCGTGGAAGTAAAAATGAACGGCGCTTCCGGACAGAATTGCCGGGTAGCTTCCAGCATGTTCAGCGTACCTGTGGCATTCACGGAAAAATCGGTCAGCGGCTCGCGCGCCGCCCAATCATGCGAAGGCTGTGCGGCGGTATGGATCACCAGGGAAATTTCTTTAGTGAAACGCTTGAACAATTCGAGAATGGCAGCGTGATCGCGAATATCAATGCTGAAATGCTGGTATTGAGGAATTGTCGCTTCAAGGTGCTTGCGCATCCACTCCGTGGACGCTTCCGGACCAAAGAAATATTTCCGCATGTCATTGTCAATGCCTACGATATGGATGCCTTTGGCGGCAAAATAGCGGACGGCCTCTGAGCCAATTAACCCTGCCGATCCGGTGATCACGGCTACGCTCATGCATGCCTCATGGGAGTGGCAGGGAAAGCCTGACCTGCCCCAGAATTTGCGGCTGAATTCTTCAGCGGTTTATCAGCACGGTAAATACTTACCTGGGCCATTGTCTGAGATAAGAACCGGATATCCTGTTAAATGTGTTGGGACGATGCTGGGTCGAGAATAGCATAGACATACAGGGGGGCGGCAACCTGGATTCACCCGGTTGATTCGGGCCTCGTTCATTCGATCACCCATCATCCTGAATGAGCGTGCCTGGCCGTATCCCGTGCCCGTTCATAGATTGCCAGCAACATCCTGGCATTAGCAGCGCCGGTATAGCGGCCTTCAAAAGCATGTCTGGCCTTAGCGCGCATAGCACGCAACTGCTCAAGGTTTTGTGAGCACCATTCCACCCGCTCGCGCAGCTCAGCAACGCTGCCCGGTGTGAAATGGAATCCGGTTTCTCCCGGAACCACCATTGTGGCAGGTGGACCGATACTGGTAGCAACTACAGGGGTGCCGACAGCGAATGCCTCCATGATGGTTCGGCCCATAGTTTCATACCATTCAGAAGGAAAGACCAGAAATTCTGAGCTCCGCATCAGATCCAGGACTTCCGGCAGCGATTTTGCGCCAAGATATTCAACGTTGTTGCATTGGCGCGCGATAGCAATCACAAGTGCCGCCAGCGGGCCTTCCCCGGCAATCTTTAGGGGAATGGCTGCATGCGCTTCTTTCCATGCATTCAACATTGTCGCAATTCCCTTTTCCGGGCTTAGTCGACCGACATAGAGCGCATAGCCGCCACCTCCATTACCTGGCAGCGGACTTGGATAAATAAAATTTGGCTTCACGACGATTTTTTCATCGGGTAATCCACCAGCGACATAAAGGTCTCGCGCAAATTCCGAAACGGCAATGTACGTTGTAACACGCTTACGCCACGTACCGGCCAGCTTGTGGACTCCCACCATTCCAGCGACGACTGCGCTGGCCGCGCGGCTATTGCGATAACACGCATGCACTACGCCGTGCCATGGAAGAAAGCGCCCCAGACATTCCTGGCAGATATGTTGGTCACGGAAGAAGAGCGAGTTAACGCACGTGAGCCGATAGTTGTGCAGTGTCTGCACGACAGGAATGTGGTTGCGGGACGCTGCGTAATAAACGGAGGGAGACCACAGAGGGAAAAAGTTCTGCACATGCAGAATGTCGAAAGCGCGGGACTTCAGCAATTGGTCGATGCGCCGATAGGATTCCCGCGACCACACTGTACGGATTGCCGTTCGCGCCTGGCCGAGCTGCTCTATACGGCGATTGTCTTCTTCCAGAAGCTCTACTTCGTGCCCATGATCGCGGAGCAGCGCCGTTTCAGCGGCGCTCGACTGGTCTTCACCGCCCGGGACCAGGTATCGGTTATGGAGCATTAAGATTTTCATGTCGGCGAAGGCGCGCCGCGCTGGGAAAGAATTGTGTCATGGTCAGACTGGCTGCCCGCGACAGAGGCAGTCTGGGCGATCCATGCCTGGAACATCAGGACGGGCCACAATAAATATTGCCAGTTGCGGGCGCCTGAAACATGCTCCTCCCACTTTGCGCGGATGGGTGGCACTGCGAACAGGCCATGCCGGCCCAGAGTCCCCGGCGCGAGCAGATCTTCCGCCCAGCTGCGCAGAGGTCCACGCAGCCAGAAATCAACGGGCATGGTAAAACCCATCTTCGGCCTCTCTATCAGGCTGGCTGGAACGTAACGATTCAGCACCTGCCGGAGCGCCCATTTTGTTTTGCCGGCGCGAATCTTGAAATTTAGCGGCAAGCGCCAGGCAAGCTCAATGATACGGTGGTCAAGCAATGGCACACGGGCTTCAAGACTCACTGCCATGCTGGCACGATCCACCTTGGTGAGGATGTCATCAGGCAGATAATTGGTAAGGTCCGTTAACATCGCCATCTCCGGCGCGGTCGGCATTGTGCTGAAGTTGTGGATCGCCTGCAGCAATCCCGGGTATTCGTTGGAACCCAGAACCAAGTCTGCTGGTTCCGGCCACATGGAGACGGCACGAAGATAGATTTCAGCAGGGTCCTGGGCAGCCAGGTGGTCGGCGAGGCGATAAAGCTTGTGGCCGGGCGAGATACTGAGCCTTCCCCGCAATAGAAACAATCCCAGCCATTTATCGATCATGCCAGGCGGAACTGTGCGAATCAGCCTGGCCAGCCCGATGGCGGCTGGTCTGGGAATTCTTTTGAGAATGTTCCAGAGCGAATTCACAAAGGTGTAACGGAAGTATCCGCAAAACAGCTCGTCGCCGCCATCACCGGAAAGCGCAACCGTCACTTTCTGCCGGGCCAGCTTTGACACCAGATGCGTTGGGATCTGCGAGGAATCAGCAAAGGGCTCGTCATACATGGATGGCAGCAGAGGCACGACGTCCAGCGCGTCCCTGGCTGTCACAAAAAGCTCGGTGTGATCTGTGCCGAGATGTTGCGCAATCTTGCGGGCATGATCGGCCTCATTGAATGCATCTTCGTGAAAACCGATCGTGAAGGTCTTGACCGGACGGCTACTCTGCGACTGCATGAGAGCAACTACCAAAGAAGAGTCTATTCCGCCGGAAAGAAATGCCCCCAGCGGGACGTCGGCAATCATACGAAGCCGAACTGCATCTGCTAACGTCGTATGCAGCCCCTCCAAAATCTCTTCGTCGCTTCCCTCGATCCTCGATTTGACACCTTCGCGCGCGACATCCGCAGCCGACCAAAAGGGAGTAACCACCGGCGATGCTTCGGCGGCGCTCAGCGTCAGAATATTGCCGCCCGGAAGCTGGCGAATACCGCGGTAAATGGAGTGGGGGGCAGGAACGTAGGCGCAGCGCATGTAAGCAGCCAGAGAGTCGCGGTCGATCTGAGGCTGAAATCCCGGAAAAATCTTAAGAGCCTTCAGTTCGGAGGCGAAAACGAAACTTCCGTCAATATGCCCGTAGTAAAGCGGCTTGATTCCGACGCGGTCCCGGACCAGATGAAGCCGCTGTTCGAAGCTGTCGCACAAGGCGAAAGCAAACATGCCCACAAAGCGCCGCACCGCTGCTTCCAGCCCCCAGCGTTCGATGGCTGCCAGCATGACTTCCGTATCGGAATGCCCTCGCCATTCATGCGAGCCGAGTTCCGCCCGAACCTCTTCGTAGTTGTAAACCTCGCCATTGAAGATGATGCTATAGCGGCCCGAAGAAGAGGCCATCGGCTGATGCCCTTCAGCAGAAAGATCGATGATGGAAAGTCTTCGGAAAGAAAGGCCGATGCCCACTTTGTTATCGTAGAAAACACCGGAATCATCCGGGCCGCGATGGGCCAGCGTGTTTCCCATCCGGTTGAGGAGTGCAATCGGATCTTCAGCAAGCGGTTTTTTAAGCCAGAATCCGGCTATTCCACACATGTGTGCTTTCCCCGGCTATTCCCGGCCTGTATAGAAATCCTACCAAAATATTTGACCCGTTAGATAACACATACCATTCCTGCGGGCATTGCTTCATTTCCATTATCGAAAAGCACGGGCTTAAAGGAGTTGGCTATACTGCTCGGCCACTCGCGAGGGGACAAATTGTTCGATTGGATCAGAAGGCTCTCGACGGCGAACGTCAGTCTTTTTGGGCCTGCTTAGAGCTAGCACAATGGCTTCAGCCATAGCGGACCGATTCTCCGTTTGAAAGAGCACAATGCGCGGATCGACCGATTGAAGTTCACGCATCGCGCCCACGCAATCGCTTGCCACCACCGGAGTTCCCAAAGCAAGCGCCTCCAGCAGCGAATTTGGCAGGCCTTCCGCGCGCGACGGCAGAATAAAAAGATCTGCATTGGCCATGAACACCCACGGGTTTTGCACAAATCCCCGAAAATCAATCTTTTCAAACAAGCCAAGCTTTCGCGCCTGATCTTTCAACCGCGACTCGTCAGGGCCTTCACCCAGAATGGTGAGCTGCGCGCCGGGAAATTTCTGGAAGACAGCCGGCATCGCATCGAGCAGGAGATCAAAGCCTTTTTCCTTGCGCAATCGGCCGGCGGCCACCAGATTTGGACCAGGGGTGCGATACGGATTGCCAGCGGCGTCGGCCGATCTCTGGATCATTCCTACATCCACCGGGTTATAGATGCGGACCATCTTTCCCGGGGGCACACCAAAATGCCCGGCCAAATCACGCTGCATCGCATCGGAGAGACAGATAATTTTGTCGGCATGGCGGTATAAATGGCGATAGAAGAAGTCCCATAGGCGCGGATGTTCCGTATCTTTTATCAGATATGCGCTCGGCGTAGTAGCTTCCCTGATCAGGAGACGAACATTCCCTGGAAAGACCGGTCGAGCAAGAATCGACATCACGTTGAGGTGAGAAACGGTTGATAGAATAGTCTGCGGTTTTATTTTCCATGCCAGCCTGACGATACTGGGCAAGCAATAGCGCATTCGCGCGACGCGCATGTGGTGGACAACCACTTCGGAAGGGACGTCCTCAAGGGACACGCTTCCTGCCTGTACCAGGCCCAGGTGGCATTCCAGCCGGTTGTGGTCCAGATGGCGAAGAAGGGTGAGGATCACGCGCTCTGCTCCGCCGATTCCTCCAACGAACGCGGGGACCAGGAACAGAACTCTTTTACGGATGGCGGTCATTCAGAAGAGGCTTTCTCGAGCTTGGCGAAGACAAATTCGTTGTTGCCTTTGGGCTGAATCGGGGTTTTAAGTGTGATGAGCTCGAATCCACAGCGATGAAATAAATCGCAAATTGATTCGGCTTTCGCAACTTCAAAAGGATAGCCTCCAAGCCAATCGAGAATATCGACAAAGTACGACATCCCTCTGGACTTCTTATATTCGCGAAATCGGCGCATGGGGTTCTTCCGCAATAGAAAGACGTCCTTAATAAAGCCTTTCATAAGGATGTAAGAGCCGAACCCGGCGATGATTGGCACTCGCCATGCAAGACTGGCGGAATAACGCTGCTTGACTGCTCTCCAGGCTTTCGAGCGGCGGCCTTCATCGTTGTAAATGGCAATAAAAAGCCTGCCGCCCGGACGGACCATGGCGCTCACGTTCTCCAGAGCCTTCCACATATTTCCCGTATGGTGAAGCACGCCCCAGGAATAGACCACGTCAAAAAGCCCCAACTGGGACAGGTAATTCTGGTCCAGCACGCTACCTTGCTCTACAACCCAGTATCGGGCGTCAGGGTAATAGCGCTGCCTGAGTTCCCGTGTGCAAGCCACACTCTCTAGGTCATAATCAAAGGAATATACCCGGCTTGCGCCGAGCCGGATTGCGGCGAGCGAAAAAAGGCCGCTGCCACTGCCTATATCGATGAACGATTTGCCATGCAAGTTCTCAACAGCCAACATTGCACAGAGGGATTTCTCGGCCTCAGCAATTCTTTCGTCATCCAAAAACGACAAGAAGCGCTGCCAATTTTTGCCAAAGGCAAACCGGCGCGGTTCAGAGCGGAGATCAACTTGTTCATTGGCTCTGGTCGCTGAAGGCATACGAGTCTAATCCTTTCAGGCACAATGTTATCAACTGAATGCCGCTTTCGGATAC
This sequence comes from Candidatus Angelobacter sp., assembly GCA_049697035.1. GTDB lineage: Bacteria > Acidobacteriota > Terriglobia > Terriglobales > Acidobacteriaceae > Angelobacter. The sequence goes on from JBAVUZ010000430.1 coordinate 7,302, forward strand.
CTTGGGAGCGCTGATACCGCCGATGGCATTTAGGGATTGGTTTAAAATCATCAACATGTCCCCAGATACATCGCAATTTGAATTATGGTCGCATTTTCAGACCGAGAGACTGGACGCGTTCGAGGCTTCAAAGAGCCGCCTTGACTATCTTCTTAGGCTAGCGGAAAAAAAATCCAAGGGACGCTCTCTACTCAACATTGGATGCGGCAGTGGTTATCTGGAACAAGCTGCAAAGCAAAAGAATTGGAAAGTATTGTCGGTTGACCCAGACGCCCAATCCGTGGACCGATTAAAGGCAATGGAAATCGATGCGCGCCGCGGAATTATTGAGTCCCTCCCGGTCGCATCGGGAAGCATCCACGTTGTGGTTTCTACGGAGGTGTTCGAACACCTCAATCCAGACTCCATGGAGGCCGGCCTTAAAGAAATCCAGCGAGTGCTGTTGCCTGGCGGCATTCTCATTGGAACGGTTCCCTACCGTGAGAACCTATCCGAGAATGAAGTTTTTTGCCCGCAATGCAAAATGACATTTCATCGATGGGGGCATCATCAAAGTTTTGACGAATCGAGAATGCGGTCAGCGTTGGAAAACTACTTCTCCGCATGCAAGGTGAGCCCAGCCTTTTTTGCGCCGTGGAAGATATTGGATTGGAAAGGTAAGCTCAGCGTCTCGGCGCGGCTCGCATTTGCCTTGTTCGGAATTCACGGTTCGACGTCAAATCTTTTGTTCATTGCATCCAAGCAGTAAGAGAAAAGCCAAGTTACACTCGGCTGAAATGTGAATTGTCTACTCGGCAATCGCTGGTCCCGGTGCGACCGAAAAGCGTTCCCCTGCCAGGAGCTTCACACTGCAAAAAGCCACGAACAAGAATGAGGCAACATAAACAAGCGAAGTTGACAAGGCGATCCCTGCAATGCCCCACCTGCGCATTAACACAAGGTTTAAGCCGATATCCAGAACGAGATTGGCCGCCGAGGCGTACATAAGGAGATCGTTGCGCCGCATCGCGGAAAGAAAACGGACCAGGAGCATACCGCATACATAGAATGGGATCTGGGGGCAATAGCAAATAAACACCCGGCTGACGAGCTGGGTATCAGCACTGGTAAAGGCACCCCGCTCCAGAAAAAGCTTTATGAGAGGACCAGCAAGGACGATCAATAACAGTGTGAACGGGATGGTCACCGCTGCCACTAGCACGGTATACCTCTTCAGCGTGTGACGGCATCCGTGCCAGTCATTCTCCGCGACCATTTTAGAAAAATAGGGCAGCGCGGCGGTACTCAAAGCAGTGGCGCCAATCGCCAGGACAGCGCCGGTCATCTTACTGGCATAACTGAGGGCAGACACGCTGCCTGCCGGCAGCATTGCGGCCATCGCCTGGTCCACGACGGTAGTGCTGCCCATTAAAAATGCCCCAGCCAACGTTGGCGCGTACTGTCCCAACACGCGACGCAATTGCGAATCAAGACCATTCCATTTGAGATTCAACCGCACACCATGCGTCTTTAGAACGCGCAGGAGTATGACGACCTCAAAAAAACTTCCCGCCACAGCTCCTGCGGCAAGAGACCATGCCCCCCAGCTCCTGGGAACTGACACAACAAAAGCAATGGTTACCAGCGGTGTCAGCAAGGGAATAACCGCCGGCAACGCAAACTTCTCACCGGCGTTGAGCACGACCGACAAAAATACGGCAATTCCCCCGAATAAAATAAAAGGAAGGACCGCGTAAAGAAGCTGTCGTGTAAGAAGAAGTTTTGCGGGAGGAAAACTGGATCCCAGATAAGGTAGATATAGAGGAGCAAACAAGCCAAGAAGTATTGCAATTGCACTCAAAGAAGCCACACTAAGGAACATTATGCTGGATAGGAGCTTCGTGTCTTTATCCGGGCTTTCTCCCCGGCGCATTTCCATCAGCACAGGGATTAAAGCAGCCCCCAGCGCTCCCATGAGGAGATTCATCACAAATGATGGCAGCAAAAAAGCGATGAGGAACGCATCAAGAGAGTCGCTGCGACCGAATGACTGGGCTACGATGAGTTCCTTAACTGCAATGCCAGCCTTAGCTAAAATACCCAGAAGCCCTACGGTTAATGCCGCTCGGAATATTTTTCTGTTCGTTGAATCTGGTCCGGCTGTTCTGAAAAACTGAAGTCTCATCGTTAAGGTGTCAAAGTGGTGTTCATTATATCTGACAGCCCAAGATCAACCGGCAGTTTATGGCCCGCATATGTGGAACGAACCAAAGGTTTCAGGCAGCCTTAATTCATTGGCAGCGCACCGATGAAGAGCGGGCACGCGAACTTATCTTGCCTTTGGCCCAAATTGGGACTCCTTAGCGCCAACTTAGGGCTAAAACGCTTGCGGCCCTTGCGAATCATGGTAAAGTGCCGTGGACCGCGAACAGTTCGCGGGAGAATCTGAGAAAAGCTTGATACGGTTCCTCCGCGTCGGGCACTACTCACCAACAGGACAACGCCACTCTTTGGGCCAATCTGGATATCGCGTTTTATCTGGTGTTGGGGAACCGCGCGTTCCACCAGGGCACAGAGTGTTGGACTCATTACTTGAAAGGGGTTGAAAAACATGAAGACGAGCAACGTACTTAAATTGTTAGCGGTTTTGGCGATGGGAACAGGCCTGATGTATGGCCAGGCCAGCCGAACCTGGGTATCGGGTGTAGGCGACGATGCCAACCCGTGCAGCCGAACAGCACCTTGCAAG
>JBAVUZ010000431.1:0-3807 GCA_049697035.1 Candidatus Angelobacter sp.
CTTCTGGTGGGTGGTGCTGGGCGGCCTGGTGCTTATCTTTGTAGCAATCAAGTACGTCCGCAAAGATCCCAAAGGCCGGTACATGTTCGACAAGATGCTGTTGAACCTGCCCGTGCTTGGAACAGTGCTGCGCAAGATTGCCGTCGCGCGTTTTACCCGTACGCTGGGTACGCTGATCACGTCGGGCGTTCCGATTCTTGAAGGTTTAACCATTACTGCAAGAACGTCAGGAAACGCCGTTCTTGAAGATGCGTTGATGAAAGTTCGGAAAGCCGTTGAAGAGGGCCGGACAATTGTCGATCCGCTGAAAGAAAGCGGCGTGTTTCCCAACATGGTGACCCAGATGATTGGAGTCGGTGAGGCCACCGGCGCCATGGACGCCATGCTGCAGAAGATTGCGGACTTCTACGAAGATGAAGTGGACGCCGCCACCAAGGACATGCTCACCCTTTTGGAGCCGCTGATGATCGGCTTCCTGGGCATCGCGGTGGGCGGCATTGTAATTTCTTTGTATATGCCGCTCTTCTCCATGATTGCGAAACTTTCCGGCTAACTATTCGCCGGAAGTCCAATCACGCAAACAATCGGGCCCGCCTGTTCTGCAGGCGGGTCTTCAATCGAGACACAATAAGAAACAGGCGGAAATGGGAGACATAAGGTTTAACGAGCGGGCGTGGCTGGCATGGCTTGTGAAAGTTCGTGTCATCGTCATCTCGATTCTCCTTGCGGTTGAGCTCCTCATTGCCAAGCTGACGCCTAACAACGTCAACGTCCGGTTCTTTGAAACGGTAATTGTCGCGTGGTTCATTGTTTCTTTTTTCTTCATGTTGCTGGCCTCGCTCTGGCAGGAATCCAAGCGCCAGGCCATCGTCCAGATTTTCACCGATCTCGCGTTCATCACCGCGCTGGTTTACGTCACCGGCGGCATCGACACTTTTTTCAACTTCCTCTATCCTCTCGCGATCATCGTTGCCAGCATTCTGCTGCCTCGTTACTGGGCCTACGTGACGGCGGCTGTTTCTTTCATCTGTTTCGGTGCGCTTCTTGAACTCAGCTATTTTGAGCGTATACCTTCTTTTCAATATTCTGCGCGTGGCGATCTCAAGTCTCTTCAAGTTGTTATCATCATCAATTTCTGCGCGTATTTGGCTGTGGCGCATCTCTCCAGTTCGTTGTCTTCCAAGTTGCGACAGGCGGGCGTGGAGCTGCGCGACAAGAGCGGCGAACTGCTCAGCCTTCAGGCGCTGCATGAAAACGTGATCCATTCCATTCGCAGCGCTCTCATCACCACCGATCTTGAAGGCCGCATTACTTTGATGAACGCTCCCGGACAAAAAGTGCTGGAGCGCACAGCCTCCTCGGTTTACGGGCGTCACATTTCCGAGCTTTTTCTGGACGCGCTGCCTAACATCGACTCGCTTTCCGTCCAGTGTGAGGTCCGCGGTTTGACGCCATCAGGCCTGGAAAAGACTTTTGACGTAAACGTTACGGCTCTCATCGTGCCGGAGCAGGGAACCATCGGCTACGTTTATACCTTTGAGGACCGCACTGAGTTGCGCCGACTGGAAGGTGAAGTCCGCAGACGCGATCGGCTTGCCGCCGTAGGACGTTTGGCCGCCGGTATCGCTCATGAAATTCGTAATCCGCTTGCCTCGATTGCCGGCTCCATCAACGTGCTGGCTGAAGTCACGCCTTTCAATGAAGAACAGAAAACGCTTGTTAACATCATCACGCGTGAATCCACACGGCTGAACGCCATCATTTCCGATTTCCTTGTTTATTCCCGGGAAAAAAGTTTTAAGTTTTCGCGCATGGATCTGATCCCGTTGATAGAAGATGCGCTGGTGCTTCTTTCCAATCGATCGCAGACCAAAGATCTCACCATTGTGCGCGACTACGCCGTGCCCAATGCGTATGCAGCCGTGGATGCTGACAGGATCAAGCAGGTGCTGTGGAACCTGCTGGAAAACGCCGTGCGCGCCATGCAGGGTAAAGGGACCATCACAGTCTCTGTGCGCGCTGCGGGAGATTTTCTCCGCATCGGCATTCGCGATACCGGCCCGGGCATCGCACCCAACCTCACTGAGAAAATCTTTGAGCCTTTCCAGTCTCAGTTTGAAGGTGGTACCGGCCTGGGATTGGCCATCGTTTATCAAATCGTGCAGGCCCACGGGGCCAGAATTTTTGCCCAGTCAACTCTGGGCAGCGGAGCGGAGTTTATTTTGGAAATCCTTCATGCCAGGGCCGCCTCGGCTGAACCTGATGTTGAGCCCGTAACCCAGGAGGTCTCGCATGGCTAGCATTCTTGTCTGTGATGACCAGCGCTCGATCTGCGAAATGCTGGATATTTCGCTGCGCAAAGACGGCCATCGCGTTGAGACCGTGAACGGCGGTGAAGCGGCAAAAAAGAAACTTAGCTCCGCCAATTATGAACTTTTGATCACCGATATTAAGATGCCGCAGACTGACGGCATTGAAGTGCTCCGTTTTGCGCGCCAGTCCTCGCCGGAAACTTCCGTCATTCTCATCACGGCCGTTGAGGATTATGAAGCCGCTGTGCAGGCAGTCAAAGGCGGGGCTTTCGATTACATCCATAAAGGTCCCGGCCTGCTTGAAGAGCTAAAACTCGCCGTTGGACGCGCCCTTGAAACGCTCGTCCTTCAGCGGGAAAATTTTGCTTTCAAGCGCGATGCCGCCAGCCGCAATTCGCTCGATAACTTTATCGGCAGCAGTCCGGTCATTGAAAAATTGAAAGCTACAATCCGCACCGTTGCGCCCACCGCCAGCACCGTGCTGATTTATGGTGAAAGCGGCACCGGCAAGGAACTCGTCGCGCGTGCTGTGCATTCCTGTTCCACTCGCGCCTCGGAGCCGTTTGTCTCCATCAACTGCGGCGCGTTTCCTGAAACGCTGCTGGAAAGCGAGCTTTTCGGATACGTAAAAGGCGCATTCACCGGCGCCAGCCAGAACAAGCGCGGCCTTTTTGAAGTGGCCAGCGGCGGAACTATTTTTCTCGATGAAATAGGCGAGATGAGCCTCGCCATGCAGGTAAAACTTCTGCGCGTGCTCCAGGAGCGCACCATCCGTCCTGTCGGCGGCACGCAGGAAACGCCAGTGGATGTGCGCGTCATCGCCGCCACCAATCGTGACCTGCGTGAGATGATCGCCAACGGCACGTTCCGTGAAGATCTTTATTACCGCGTGAGTGTTATCCCAATCCAGGTGCCCGCGCTGCGTGAGCGCCGTGAGGATGTTGAACTGCTGGCCAACCACTTTCTTAAGAAATATTCCACCGCTGCGCAAAAAAGCATCCTGCGTATTTCCCAGGAATCGCTCGATGCGCTGAGGGCCTTTGAATGGCCCGGCAACGTGCGCCAGTTGGAAAACACCATTGAGCGCGCCGTCGCCATGGAAACCGGCAATGAACTCAGGGTCGATCTTGAGGCTGACCGTCCGCGCGCCCGCGCCGCAGCCGCCTCCAGTAACGGCCACGGCAGCCCGGATGTTCCCAGTGATGGAATTGACTTTGAAAAGTACGTCGCCGGCGTTGAGCGCTCGCTGATTGAATCAGCCCTGCAGCAATCCGGCGGCGTGCAGATCCGCGCCGCCGAGCTGCTCAAAGTTTCCTACCGATCGTTTAGGCATCTGCTGAAGAAGTACGATATCTAGTTTTTGTTTTTATCCCGACCCTGAGCTTGTCGAAGGGGAGGGATCGCTATTGCCACATTATTGCTGTGGACCACCGAGCCTTTGGCTTGTGGCTCTTAGCTCTTGGCTTTTGGTAGCTGCCCATACCCGTATTAAATT
>JBAVUZ010000432.1:0-4533 GCA_049697035.1 Candidatus Angelobacter sp.
CCTCTGATCCCATCACACCGCTATCCATTGGCTCACGCAGCACGCTCACCGTCGGCGTCAAGAGTGATGTGGTGCATTTGTGGCATGGGCACGTCTTTAAAGCCGGTATCGACCTGACGCGGCTGCGCGAACTGGAAAGCTTTTTTATTGATGGCCGGGGTGACGCGGAGATTTTCAATCTCGATGCCAGCGGCGCGTTCAGCTTTCGCGGCGGAGTGAAAGGCGGCCAAGCGGGCCTCTACCTGCAAGACCATTTTTCTCCGTTCAAAAACCTTACGGTAGATGCGGGCGCGCGCTATGACTACTTTGATTTGGTCGATACGCATGTGCAGTTGAGCCCGCGCGTGGGCTTGGCCTACCACATCACGCGCACAAAATCGGTGGTGCACGCTTCTTACAATCGCTTGTTCTCGCCGCCTCCAATTGAATATTCCCTGCTGGCAAGCTTTATCGGCAACAATGCCGCTGATCCCGGACAACGTGTAGGCAACGTTCGTGCTTATACGCAGGATTATTTTGAAGTCGGCATACAGCAGGAGCTGCATCCGCAGGTGGCGCTTGAAGTGGATGCATACACGCACACCGGGCACAACAGCTTTGAGAACCATGAAATCAGCATCTCGCGGCTGTTTCTTCCCATTAACTTCAACACTGCGCGTTCCAGCGGCGCTGATGTGATCTTGAATGTCCGCAGCCTGGAACGCCTGGGCATAAGCGCCCGAGTGCAATACACGCTGGCCCGCACCTTCTTTTATGGTCCTGTAACCGGGGGTTTTACCGGCGACGAGCCTCTTGCCCCTGGTGAGCGCATCCAGCCGGCCTTTGATCAGACGCATACGGGCACGGCGAATCTTTTCTATCGCAACAGTTGGCGAAGCTCCTGGATAGGTACTGCTTTGCGCTATGGCAGCGGAACCATCGTGGAAAATGGTCCCCGGCTGGACCAGCACCTAACTGCCGACCTCGGCGCCGGCTTCAACATGTGGAAAGCCGAATCCCGCCGCCTTGACATGGAACTGGACGCCACCAACCTGACCGACAACCGCTACAGGATATCCAAAGAGAGCGAAGAGATTCCGATCCAGTTTGCCCCGTCGCGCACGCTGGGTGGCAGCCTTAAGTTTTATTTCTGAGGCTATTCCTGGCTATGTGCGAAGGCCGCCGCTAACGTAAAATATTGAGTAAGAGCCTTCTTGTTGAACTGGGAGCCGTGGATTGAAATTGCGCCTGAATTGGGTCTTGATCACGCTGCTTTTTCTGGCATCAAGCACCGCCGCTTTTGCTGCGGATGCCACCGTGCTCAAGCCGCCTCGCGGGGCCGCTGTAGCCATTGTGATTTTTGAAGACATGCAATGCCCGGATTGCTCCAAGGCTTATCCTGTAGTCTGGGAAGCCGCCAACGCGCATAAAATCCCGGTGGTGCTGCATGATTTCCCTTTGCCCATGCATAACTGGGCCTTTGAGGCGGCGGTATGGGGGCGCTACTTTGATCAGATATCGCCCAACATGGGAAATGAGTTCCGTAAGTTTATTTATGCCAACCAGATACAGATCACCCGGGACAATCTGCTGCAGTGGACGCAAAAATTTGCGGCCGAGAACAAGACGTCCGTCCCTTCAGACAAAGACCCTGACGGCAAACTGGCGGATCTGGTGAAATCAGATTACTTGCTCGGGCAGCGCATTGGAGTGGAACATACTCCCACAATCTGGGTTGTAAGTAATAGCGGAGTTTCTGTGCCTTTGGTGGAAGAAGTGAAAGTCCGGGAGAAGCTGGGCCAGATGATTGAAGACATGCTCAGCAAGGCGCAGCCTGTGACTGCCAAAGTAAATACCCCGGCCAAGGCCTCTGTCCGCAAGAAAAATATTGTCAAAACCCCTAAGAAGGCAGGATGACCAGCAAAATGAATACATTGGCAAAACGTTTTATTCACATCGCCGCAGCGCTTGCTCTTGCGCTTGCTCCAGTCGCCAGCCGCGCTGCAGACGGTTCGTCACTCAAGCCGCCTCCCGGCGCCCGCGCGGCCATTGTGATGTTTGAGGACCTGGAATGTCCTGACTGCGCCCGCGCTTATCCGGTGGTCTGGGAAGCAGCCAAAAAGCACAACATCCCCGTGGTGTTGCATGACTTTCCGCTTCAACAACATCCCTGGTCTTTTGATGCGGCAGTCTATGCCCGTTACTTTGACACCAAGTCAGAGAAGCTGGGCGACGATTTCCGGGGCTATATCTTCCAGAACCAGCCGCAAATCGATAAGTCCAACCTGCGCCAATATGTTGATAAGTTCGCTAATGACAACAAGACGCCGATTCCGTTTGTTCTGGATCCTGACGGGCAGTTCAAAGCCAAGATCCTGGCCGATCGGCAGATGGGAACGCAAATTGGCCTGCAACACACCCCGACCATCTTTGTGGTGGGCAACGGCGGCGCGGCAACTCCGGCTGTTGAGGTTGAGGACCGCAGCAAACTAGACCAAATCATTGAAGACACGCTGCAGAAATCGCCCGCAGGACCAGCAACGAAGAAGCCCGCGGCCAAAAAGACAACGGCAAAGAAGACCGTAAAGAAATAAGGCGCCGGTTCAATAGAAATAGGAAACGCCCTCTTTCACCGAGGGCGTTTGCTTTTGACTTCTTTGCGCTTTGCCGTCTCTATTTGACCTTGCCCAACTCAGTCACCAGCTCTTCATAATCCGGCTCCTGGCCAAGTTCATAGGTCTTGGAAAATGCGATTTTCCCTTGCTTATCCACGATGAAGATCGCACGGTCATTGATTCCGGGCAGCGGCTCTCCCAGACGCAGGATGCCAAACTGCTGGGCCACACCGGCGTGAGGCCAGTAGTCGCTCAGAAGAGGATATTCAAGCCACCCAATCGACTTCTCCTGCCAGGCGAGGTGGCTGTAAATTGAATCCGGGCTGATGCCCACGACCTGGGCATCGTAGTCGGCGAACTTTGGCAAATATTTGCCGTACGCCGACATTTCATTTGTTCAAGTTGGACTCCAGTCCAACGGGTAAAACGCCAGAATCACGTTCTTTTTGCCGCGAAGGTCACTGAGCTTGAACTTGTGTCTCTGTTTTCCCGTTACTGCGGGAAGCTCGACCTCCGGGGCCATCTCTCCAACTTTCAAAGCCGCCATTCATCCCTCCACGTAAACTTGACCGGGCTTATACTGCAAGCCGGGACGCTGCTGAGAAAACATTCATTTTATCGTGGTCAAATAATTTAAGACAGGGTAGCTTAAAGAAAACAGCGGAGACGCCAGCGGCATCGAATCCCGTTGTCCCCTGTTTTGGCAAAGTTGCAGGACTATACCGGCGAGAGCGCGCCCTCATAGGAGTGAAAATGCTGGGTTTGGGTAACTATAATTACGGGCACTTTTCCCGGGAACTCTTTCATGATCTGGCCCGCAGTTCATTCTCCGGTCCTGGACCGGGTACGCAGGCGCCTGACTTCAAGGCCACAACACTGGATGGCGAAGCCGTTCGCCTGAGCGATTACGCGGGAAAAAAGAACGTGCTGCTGGTTTTTGGATCGGCCACATGCCCCATGACCGCCGCTTCAATCGGCCAGATCAACGAGCTTTATGACCGCTATCGCGGCGACGATATCGAATTTCTCTTCATCTATGTGCGGGAAGCCCATCCCGGTGAAGTAATTCCCGCGCACAATTCGATGCGGGAAAAGATTGAAGCTGCCCGGCTCCTGCGTGATGAAGAAGATATGCACATGCCGATCGTTGTGGATGATCTGCGCGGATCGATCCATCGCAAATATTCCAAGCTGCCCAACCCGGCATTTCTGATTGATAAATCCGGCCGCGTGGCTTTTCTTTCCCTCTGGTCCAAGCCCGCCGGACTTGGCCAGGCCATAAAGGAACTGCTGGATGCACAGGAAGAACGCGGCGTTGGTCACGCGGTGGTCAATGGCGGCCAGGACCTTGATATGCCCATGCCTTACAGCTCGCTCTATGCGTATCGCGCCCTGGAGCGCGGTGGAAAACAATCATTGAGCGATTTTCGCCACGCCATGGGATTGCCGGCCCGCGTGGCCATGACTGCTTCCCATATTGCGCGGCCCTTGCTCGATAATCCCGGACGCGTGATGTCCATTGCCGCTCTTGCCGCGGCAGTCCTTGCTGGCGGGCTGTATGCGGGCTTTGAATTGCGCAAGAGGCGGCTGGGGACACAGCGAAATCCTTATCGCGCCTATGAACGCGACAAAGTGCGCGATACCGAAACAGGTACGGATTACGGGGCGGTGGGGATTTAGCTTTCTTTCCTGGTCCCTCACGCTGTGAGGGATCCTTTGGCCGCGTTGCCGGGGGATGCATAGCCGCGTAAATTAGTTTTTTCGACGATCCAGATTCAACATATAAAGATCCTTCGCTGCGCTGGATAAAAGATATAGGAAAAGCTCTGGAAAACTCGTCCCAAACCTCTTTAAATCTGCGTTGACGCGCCACTCCGAATCACCGACAATCGCCTTTCATGTTTTTCTACCTCGCAGGCTCCATCGAATACTCTCCTGA
>JBAVUZ010000433.1:0-4887 GCA_049697035.1 Candidatus Angelobacter sp.
CCACCGGATTAGTAATGTCGAGTTATACAGGAGTGTTGATTGGCGCAACCGTCATCCCAGTATGGAATGAAAACGTCGGCACACTGCCGCAGCATTTTGCCGCTTCAGGACTCAACTCGGCCGTCTCGCTGCTGGAAGTTCTGGGACACGACGATAGCCGCGCGCTGAATCTGCTGGGAATTGCCGCATCATGTTATGAAGTGGCTGAAGGAGCATTGCTGGAAAGTAAACGCCATCGCATCAATGAGCCTTTACGCAAAGGCTGGAGTGGCGCGATGGTGAGAGCGGGTGGTGTCCTGTCCGGACCGGTACCGCTGGCATTACGTCTTGCCTATGCAATAAGCGGCAACAAGAAGCTCCGCCGAGCGGCAGCATGGTCCAGCGTTGCCGGTTCCCTGCTCACGCGCTTTGGCTGGGTACAGGCTGGACGCGCATCGGCAAGGGATCATCGTATTCCGCTGGAGCTCCCGGAAGGCACGGCTGAAGTCAGGAAAACGAGCCATCAGATCGCATTGCAGAAGCCGGCATAGAAAACCTGATCTGATCAGACGATGTTGAAAGAAAGGACGGTCGTTCTCTTTGGCTGCTATTGAGCGCTTCTGGGTGCACACACATGATTCAGATATTGCTCGGCGTCCTGGCACAGCATCTGGCACTTATGACAGCGGATCGGGCCTTTGACAACAACTTTTGGACGGGACGCCGGAGGAGTGTTCACATTGGGTGGGGTCATACCTCCAAACTACGCGCTCAGAACACTTCCTGCAACATGAATCGACGCGCGCCGTTATTTAATGCTTTTTCCAGAGTCAAAAGACCGCATCGGCATGATTCCGATGACCCGTATAGATTTCTTAGGTTTCATCTTGATTCGGTGGTATACTAAGACTTCCAGTTAAGTGATTCACCAACGGTTAGCGAGCAGGTCCAGCCTTTAAGCGACAACCCACCTCACAAATACCAGTCAATCTTCTTCATCAGGAATATTAAAAAACAAAGGAACAACTACAAATGGAACAAGGAATTGTGAAGTGGTTTAACGACGCAAAAGGATTTGGATTTATTACCCGGAACAGCGGCGATGGAGACGTGTTTGTGCACTTCTCCGCGATCCAGTCCAGCGGTTTCCGCAGCTTGCCGGAAGGCCAGGCCGTGGAATTCAGCGTGACCAAAGGACCGAAGGGCCTGCAGGCCGAGAACGTAAAAGTTCTGTAACAAGCAAAATCACTGCCCGGAGTTGCAAACCAGCGCTCCGGGCAGTTCTGCGTTTGGGCGAATCGATTCCCTCAGAGCCAAATGTTTACCGCTGTTGCAAAAGTTCTCACCTGGTCTTCTCGCCTGGTCTTCTTACCAAGTCACGCTCGTCAGCGAAATCATTTGCTTTAACGCCTGTCGGGGACTAGTCTTGAATCAAGGTAGTCGCTCTCTGCGTCGCATCCCTGGATCTATCAACTCCACTCTCGCGATGGCACTCTGCACAACTGAACTTCCGGCGGCTTGTTCACAGGCGTGACCGCCGCTTGACTCGTTGTTTCTCTACGGAAATGGTCGGACATAGCCTCGACCATAAATTAGGAAGGGTTGTTTTGTATGGATCCCAGTACAGTTTGTCTCAGCGTGTTCGTTGCCCTGATTTCCATGGTCGCTATGTTTCGGATATACAAAATGAATTCGTTCAGGATCAGGGTGGTGGGATACAGATCGCAAACGATGTGTCATGCGTGCCATGCCATCACGGCCCGGGCAGAGGCCAACTGCCAGCGTTGCGGAAAGCCGCTGCGAGCCGTATGAATCGCGTCCGAACACTTCCCTGCTTAGCTTTCATGCCATGCGCCGGTCTCCCATGCGCGTAAGTACCAAAAGCTTTTCTTTATCCACTGGCGTGCTGATGCTGCTGGGCGGCGCCGCGTGGCTATGCGCGCGAGCCATCCCGAAATGCACCCACGGCGAGAAGAGCTATTCTTTCCCAATTACCAGGGGCGGCAAGACGACCCGGACCTGTTACAAGTGTGGACACAGCCGTGAATACGATATGACGACAATGCGTTTCCTGACCGGCCACTTCGTCAGTTCGCCACATAAATGACTTGTGCAGAATTGAACAGTACACAATTGAACAGTCTTTCATACCTGAGAGGAAGTATGCTCTGCTCATGCCCCCGGTCCAATTCATGCATTTTGTCATGGCCGCGAATAAAGCGCTCATTGAGTCTCAATGTATGAGCTGTGGTACATGGGTTGCCGCTGGTCCGGATGAGAACAGGCTCGCCATCGCTGAATTGGCCCACCATTGTCCGGTGTACTGAATGTTTTCAGTACCCGGTTGCCTCGGATAGCTGAGAGACCAGCAAAAGTAAACAGTGGTCATTCCAATTAAAGAAAGCTTTTTGAGGAGAAGAAAATATGAGCACCACGCCAGTAGTTAATTCAGAGCCAAGTGCCGTGCCTGAGACCAAGGCAAAGGCTGAAAAAAAGTCAGCATCACCAACCGCGATCAATAAGTATGCTGAAGTCCGACTGGCTAAAAAGAAACAGAGACGCAAGGCGCATCGCCTGACGATCAAAAGATCGAATACGAACGGATAATCTTTTGGTGTTGGTGCCGAGAGAGGGCTCGCAATCGTCCCCTCGTAGAGTTCGGCAAGATCGCGAACGATTGCCACTCTGCCATGTGACGTGAGTCACAGCCTGCCCGTCTCATTGCCGTTTACGCTCTAGTGAGATTTCTGCTGCGGAAGATCAACTCATTCTCCTGCCCGGCAGGAAGGGACGAATGTTGAACCCAGCTATTTTGCCAAGCAGGTTTGCCCCAGCGGCACGGAAAACCCGGGAAGAAGCCTGGCGGCAAAGCAGGCAAGTTAAGCAAGCCCCGCACGTGTGCGCACTCCTCGATTGTTTCCCCGTGCCCGCCATGATTCTGAACCAGGAGCGCCAGTTAATTGCAGCCAATCAGAAACTTACCAGCCTCCTCGGCCGCCCCGCAGAAGCCATCCTCGGGTTGCGCCTGGGAGAAGCCTTTAGCTGCATTCACAGCAGCGATGAGCCAGGCGGATGCGGCACTTCTGTCTTTTGCCGGATGTGTGGCGCGGTCAAAGCGAACCTAGGATGTTGGAGCGACCGCGTGCCGAACATTCAGGAGTGCCGATTGACTTGTCATTCACCGCAAGGCTGGCAGGCCCTGGATCTCCGCGTTCTGGCAGCGCCTGTATCGATTGGCCCTGACGAATTCACCGCAGTATCGCTCATGGACATCACTGACGAAAAACGGCGCATGGTGCTGGAGCAGATGTTTTTTCACGATGTCCTGAACTCGGCTTCGGGAATTCAGGGCGTCCTCGATGTTCTGCCCGGACTCTCCGGCCCCGACGTTGCGAAAATGCTGAGAATTGCCCACGATTTATCCGACCAGTTGCTGGAGGAGATTCGCGCCGGCAGAGACCTCGGCGCCGCCGAACGTGGAGAGTTGCACACAACCCCTCGCACGCTGGCCGTGCATCCTTTCCTGGCCCGGCTCTGTGCGCTTTATGGTCACCTGCCCATGAGTGGCGGAAGAACGATCGAACACAGGTGCAGCCCCGAGTCGGCCAGCATCACAAGCGACGAATCACTGCTGGGCCGCGTCATCGGCAATCTCATCAAGAACGCCCTGGAAGCCTCCTGCCCCGGACAGACCGTCACCGTGCAGTTTGATGGCGGGCCCCCGCCAACGTTTTCTGTTCACAACCAGAGCGTCATGCCCGAACCTGTGAAGTTACAGATCTTTCAGCGGTCCTTCAGCACCAAGGCCGCCCACGGCAGGGGTATCGGAACCTACAGCGTCAAGATACTTGCCGAGCGCTACCTGAAAGGGACCGTTAGCTTCAGGTCTGAGCCCGGCGAAGGAACTACCTTCACGGTCACGTTGCCGCAGGCTGGCACGGAGCCCCTCACGCCCAAATAGCAGGCTGGATACGCGATTATCAGCACAACTTATATCGCGGAAGCCATGCTGAAGTTACAGCGGAGCGAGTAAGCGAGCGAGAAAGAAATAAGTCACAATATTGGTCACAGTAACATTCCCGCCAAGAAGACAACCGATCTCCGAAGTATCAATTAATCCTTTCGCATCAGTTGATTAGTGGTGCCGAGAGGGGGACTCGAACCCCCACGAGCCGTTTAAGCCCTGCGGATTTTAAGTCCGCTGCGTCTGCCAGTTCCGCCATCCCGGCGCGGGAATATTCATTTTATAGGTAATTCGAGTTTTGGGTGTCGTCACCTTTACAATCGACAGGTGCCAGAGGGTGCAGATTTTGTGCAACCAGCGGAGCCGGCGTGAGTCCAATGAGTCTATGCAAATGGTGGAGAGCCCAAACGTGGAAACCGAGTGTCTGCCGTTTTCAAGTATTCCCCACAGTACCCGCCTGTTTGACGATTATCTCCATCACTTTGACCGCGTAAAGCAGTTTTATGCCCGCCCGCCCCTGGCTCAGGATTGGTGGTCGGACGAGATCAAGAAAATCAATTATCCGGCGGAGCGACGGCAGGCAGTAGCGGCGATTCTGGAGCGTCAGAACCGGGAGTTTGGCGCGGGCGAAAAGACTCTAGCAAATATCGATCGACTGCGACACGGGGCGGCGGTTGTGATAACCGGGCAGCAGGTTGGGCTCTTTGGCGGACCAACGTTTTGCATTCTGAAGGCCCTCACGGCTGTCCTGATGGCGGAAAAGGCCGGCGCCGTGCCAATGTTCTGGCTGGCAACAGAAGACCACGATCTGGAAGAGATCAACACGGTAAACCTGGCGGCTGGCGATCATCTGCAGAAGTTCACGGTGAATGTACCGCATCGCGAAGGGGCGCCGGTCGGGACTATTGCATTCACGGATGAGATCACAGCGGCGACTCAACAGG
>JBAVUZ010000434.1:0-4898 GCA_049697035.1 Candidatus Angelobacter sp.
TTGCCGCGGCGCTTGGCTTCAAAAGAACGCAAGGCCCCCAGCAGATCATCCACTGAGCTGTAGCCCTTGAGCAGGTGCATGTCTTCCACGCCACCGAATTTTCTTTCCAGCGTGGCGGAAAGAATAATGATTGGGACTTCCGGCCGCTTGTCGCGCAGAGACTGCGCCACCTCCGTTCCGAATTTTCCCGCGCCCAGGTGATAGTCCAGTACCGCGATGTCGATTTTATCCAGATGCGTTTCTGCTTCTTCCACCGAGGCCGAGCTGATGGCCTCATAGCCGTTGCTGCGCAGGATCGCGGAGCGCAGGATCAGGTTGTCATGCCGGTCATCCAGCAGGAGCACCTTAATCGGTTTTTTTTCTGGTCGATCAGCTGTCATGATTCTTTCGTACCCTTGCCGCGAATGGCGCGCGCCATTTCCGGTAGTTTCATAAATGCAGTCACGCTGCGCAACCATTGTTTGTGGTCAAACGCGGGCGTGCCGCTAACCATGGATCCAGCTGGAATATCGCCATGCGTGCCGCTCTGCGCCGTCACGATCACGCCATCGCCAATCTTGCAGTGCCCTGCCACGCCCACCTGGCCGGCAAGGATCACATTTTTGCCAATCTCGGTGGATCCGGCAAGGCCCACCTGGGCGCACAGCATGGAATTTTCTTCTATTACGCAGTTATGCGCCACCTGGGAAAGATTATCGATCTTGGTGTTGCGCCCGATGCGCGTTTCACCCAGGCTGGCGCGGTCCACGCAGGAGTTCGCCTGGATCTCCACATTGTCTTCAATCACCACGCGGCCCGTCTGCGGGATCTTGTACCAGTTGCCGGCATCGTCCTTGGCGAAGCCGAAGCCGTCGGAGCCAATGACGACGCCATTATGCAGCAGCACATTGTCGCCGATCTCGCAATTTTCTCGGATGGAAACATGCGCGTGCGCGAAAAAGTTCCTGCCGATCTTTACCCCGCGATAGATCACCACGTGCGGCAGCAGGGTGCAGTTTTCGCCGATTTCAACATCGGCGCCAATCACCACACAAGCGCCTATCGACGCATTCGCGCCGACACGCGCTGAAGGATCAATGACCGCCGTCGGGTGGACACCGCGCTTTTCCTGCGGCAGAACGTGAAGGAGTTCTACGGCGCGAGCATAGGCAAACTGCGGATTCCGCGTCCGCAAAGTCGGCTTCTCCAGAGCAGGAAATTTTTCGTCGACGATAAGAGCGGATGCCTTGCTGTCTTTGGCCAATGGCAAAAATTTGGAACTGACCGCAAATGTAATTTGGCCGGGAACAGCGGACTCGATAGAGCCAACACTTGTAACTTCCGTGTCCGCATCCGGCGGATCAAGCCTGGTGCCCAGCTTGTCCGCGAGTTCTTTGAGCTTCATAACCAATGGGTCCTGAGGAAAACTTGCCTAAAGGCGTGATTGTAACGGGAAGAACGGAAAGGACGGAGCAAAATCGTAATGATCCATCTTTAAGATTCGATAAACAACTTTTCCTGTCGGACATCTTCCGCGCTTTTCTTGTGGGCTTCCGGACGCCCGATCACGGCCAGCACGTTCAACTCCTGCAGGGCGGTGCGAGGAACGAAGACCCGTTGCGTGTTGCCGCGCGTATCCGGCGGCGTAATGAAAAATCCCTCGGCGCTGATCTGGGTAAGATCGTTGGCCATCAGGCCTTCCAGAATGTCGTTGTCAGTGAACTTGAGCCGCACCCAGAGTCCATCTGTACGCGGACGCGTGGTAAAGGTCTTGCGTCCCACGGCTGCGGTGTCACTAAAATCGCGAACAAAGTCCACGCTTTTAACTTCGCTCAGGTCAATCAAGACCACTTTGCCGGAAGGATTCAGCAGCTCCAGCTTGCCTTCAGCCACGAAATTCGCGGGTGAAACGTATCCGCTGATGGAATCGCGTCCCATTTTGCGCACGATTACCTTTTTGTGGCTGGAGGCCATAATCCATTGATTCTCGCACTGTTTGCGGGGGCATCAAAGACGTCATCCCGCCTTTCCGCGTGATGGGGTAGCCAAAAGGTAACCTTTGTGATAATGTTTCGAGTTTGTTTGAGTCCCTGCGGTAGCCGTCTAACTCTTGTATAAAGTGCAACTTACGAAAAACCTGGGAGGAGCGGTTAGCCCACCGGCCGTGGCCCGGAAGGGCATGTGTGTGTTCCTTTAACTGATGGCTGACTTTATTTACCTAATGGAAACCCGGCTCACGCCGGACCAGCAGCGTGCAGTCGCGCTGGTGACCGACGTTGCCCGTGCCCACGAGATGAACATTTACCTGACCGGGGGCGCGGTCCGCGACATTATCAGCGGCTTTATTATCCGCGATCTCGACTTCTCGGTGCAGGGCAACGCGCTTAAGCTGCAGAAGGACTTTGAAAAGTCCGGCGCTGTGCTGGAAGCCAGCGATGAAGGCACGCGCACGCTGATGCTGCTGCTGCCGGGAAATGTCCGCGCGGAAGTTACCAGTGCCCGATCAGAACGGTATGACAAGCCGGGAAAGCCGGCCGAGGTCACTCCCGGAACGATCTATGATGACATGCGCCGGCGGGACTTTACCGTCAATGCTATGGCGCTCTCGCTCAACCCGGGTTCACGCGGCCTGCTTACAGACCCATTCAACGGCGTGGCCGATATTGAAGCCAAGGTGCTGCGCGTCCTTCATAATTATGCTTTTTATGAAGAGCCGTCGCGGCTGATCCGTGCCACGCGCCTGATAACCCGCTTCCACTGGACTCTGGAAGAGCGCACCCAGGCGCGCTACGATGCCGCCAAAGAAAATAATTACATTGAAAATATTTCTGATCGCGCCGTGGGACATGAGATCGAGCAGTTGGCGCATGAAGATAATCCCATTGAAGTCCTGAAGGCCCTGGAAAAAGAAGGCTGGCTCAAAGTGTTGGTGCCGCACTTCTCCGTGGCCAAGGTGGATACTGCCGGGATTAACCAGGTCTTCAAGGTCAAGCAGCAACTGCAGGAAGTGGGCGTGAATCCGGACGCCAGCCCCATTGTGATGCACTTCCTCACGCGCAAGCTGGGCGATAAAGATATTTCGGCGATGCAAAAGCAGATCGTGAACAAAGGGTTTGTGGAGCGCTGGAAGCATCTGGAAGACGACGCCAAAGATTTTGCCAAGAAGCTGATGGCCAAGGAGCTGACGCTACCGTCGGAAACATGGAAATTCCTGATGACGAACCGTCCGGATGCGCTGCTGTTCAATGCCATCACGCCAAGGGCGTCAGCGGTCGAGCAGAAGATCAAGAATTTCCTGACCAAGTGGCCGCTGGTCCGGCAGAAACTGCCTTTCCCGGAAATGGTGGAGATGCGCATTACCCCGGAGCATCCGGAGTACAAAAAAATTCTGGACGAAGCGTTCCTGATGTTGCTGGACGGCAAGCTGCGTTCGCATACGGAAATTGTGAAGTTCCTGGAGCCGTATTCTCCGCCGGAACCGCCGCCACCTCCTCCGCCTCCGCGCCGCGGGAGAGCAAAGAAGGAAGCTGCGCCCGGAGCACCCGGAGATCAGGCTCCCAAAAAGCGTGGACGCAAGCCCAAGAATGCATTGGCTGGCGCACCTGTGCCTGCGGCGGCAGCACCCGCGGCTGAAGCTGCAAGCGCCCCGCCAGCAACAGCTCCCGCTAAGCATGCCGCACCGGCGGCCAAGCAGAAAGCTGCTCCTGCACCGCCTGCCAAGAAGGCTGCGCCCGCGAAAGCCGCGCCAGCAAAAGCTCCTGCAAAAGCAGCCAAAAAGCCTGCACCGAAGAAAGCTGCTCCGAAAAAGAAACCAGCGCCGACAAAGAAGAAGGGCAAGAAGTAAGCCTTCTTTTTTCAGGGGCTAAAGCCCGAATCATTTGAAGCACTTTCGGCACGAGTGAACTCGTGCCCTGACACTTGTGTATCTCCTCTAAAGGCTTGTTCCGGCCCGTGAAATTCGCGGCTCTGATATAAACCCCGACTCGAAATTCGGAGCTGTGTGGAGAGTGCCTGCCTCAATCATTTCTCTCCATTTATCATTACACCCATGCTGAAACAGAATCGATGGGCAAAGATTGCGGGAGTATTGTGTCTGGTCGCTGCATTTGCCACCGCGCAAGATCAGTCACCACAAACAGTTCGCAATGCTGTGCGCGACTATCGCCAGCAGCATGAAGCAGACATCTTGCGCAGCTTTGCGCAATTGCTTGCGCTGCCAAACGTGGCGAGCGATACGGCCAACATCACGCGCAATGCCGAAGCGATCAGCAAGATGCTGGAGCAGCGCGGCTTTCACACGCAGAAGCTTACTGTCTCCGGCGCTCCTCCTGTGGTCTATGGCGAACTCAACACGCCCGGCGCGAAACACACCTTACTTTTTTATGCGCATTATGACGGCCAGCCGGTGGATAAAGCGCAGTGGGCCAGCGATCCGTGGCAGCCGATTCTTCGGGATGGTCCAGTTAATGGCAAGGCAATCCCGCTTGAGTCGTTAAAGGGGCCGCTGAACCCGGAATGGCGAATCTATGCGCGCTCGGCCAGCGACGACAAAGCGCCGATTCAAGCTGTGCTTACAGCAATCGACGCGCTACGCGCCGCAAAGATTCCCATCGGCGTAAATGTAAAAGTATTTTTTGAAGGCGAGGAAGAGGCTGGGTCGCCGCATTTGGCCGAAGTCTTTCAGCAGTACGGCAATTTGCTGAAAGGCGACATATGGATCCTGAGCGATGGGCCGGTGAACCAGACGCGGCGCATGCAGCTTTATTTTGGCGCACGCGGCGTGACTGATCTGGAACTCACGGTCTATGGTCCGGGCCGCGTTCTGCACGACGGCCATTATGGCAACTGGGCCCCGAATCCGGCGGCAGTGCTGGTGGACTTGCTGGCGCACATGCGCGACGCGAACTCGCACATTCTTA
>JBAVUZ010000435.1:0-6409 GCA_049697035.1 Candidatus Angelobacter sp.
GGAACTGGATGCCACTCCCCTGGACCTGTTTTCTCCGATTTGCCACTCTTCCGCAGAACCATCGCCAACGAGAATCACCCGAGCTATCGACGACCTTAGGGTTTGTGAGAAATCCGGGCTAGCTAGCTTCCGCCGCAGACCAGACAAAGCTCATAAACATCAAAACAGGCGGCCTGCCGGCCGCCTGTTAGCTTTAAACGCTATATCTGTTTACTGGTCCCGACGCTTCAATGTTGGACGATCATCGTCCTTCTTGTCGCCATCTTTTGAAGCTGTGCTCTGCCCGCGACGCAGGCTCGGCTTATTGGGATTCGCGTTATCGTCCACTTTGTGGCGGTTTTCAATGGCCGCCAGGCGCGCCTTCATGTCATTGAATTCAGACGTGGTCTCAATGTACTGGTCTTTTGCCGGCAGGATCGTTGCAATCTCTTCCTGTGATTTGGTGATCCGGTCCGGAGTTTGAGGATGGTCGGTAAAAACCTTGGCCATCGATCCTGGCTTCTTCTTTTCTTGCGCCTGGATCTTTTCAAAGAAGTTCACAAACTCGTTGGGATCGTACCCTGCCTTGTACATATACTGGATGCCCAGGTAATCGGCTTCAGCTTCAAATCCGCGGGAGAACTTGAGGAACGTCATGGGAATGCCGATCCCAGCCGCTTCTCTTGCCGCCAAACCAATGCCGCCGCCCACAAAGATCAGTGGCAGGCTGGCGTAATTGATGAACTGGTAACGAGTAAGCTGTCGCGTAGTGTGGCGGGCAGCTACGTGGGCAATCTCATGCGCCATCACGCCCGCCAGTTCAGCTTCGTTATCGGCAGCTAGAATCAGGCCTGAATTGACGTAGAAAAAGCCGCCGGGCAGCGCCATGGCATTGATCACGTCAGAATCGACAACTTTGATTGTAAAAGGAACCTTCGCGTCTGAGTTCCGCACCAAGTTCTGGCCTACACGATTGATATATTCATTGATCGTCGGATCGGTCACCAGCTTCAGGCTGGCTTCAATCTGCGTGGCATATTCCTTGCCCATGCGGATTTCGCTCTCAATCGAATACCAGTCCCAGCCGGCGACTTTGCGGTTGCCAATGGCATCCACGTCGTCTTTGCCGCCGCTGTGCTTGTTCTTCGCACTTTTCTTTTCCTTGTCTTTATCTTTCTTGTCTTTGTCCTTCTTATCTTTTTTGTCCGCGTCCTTCTTCTGGTCAACCGCGGGCTGTTCCTGATCGGCTACAGGCTGCGTCTGGCTCTGGTTCTGATCAGTCATTGCGGGCGTTTGATCTGCGGGCTGCGCCTGACTTTGGCTAGCAGTGGTCGGCTTCTGATCGGCAGGCTGCGTTTGATTGCTGGGAGTCTGCGTCGTGGTTTTGTCACTCTGGGCAAAAGCCGTTGAAGAGAGGCTGATGCCAGCGACCAGCACTAGCGCAAGCGATAGGGAACGGAATTTCATAAACACACTCCTGCCGAACGGGCCTTCTGGGAGAGAACATCCTCATTATAACGCCCGGACGAACCACACTGTAATAGTTTAGATTTCGCCCGTAGAAGATGCGATGCAAGAATCGTCAGGGTTGGTTACCTCACAATAGGCGCCAAAAGGAGTAAAGTTTGGTAAAGTCATGGCTGTCAAGCGCTTTCCGGTGCTCTGGACACCCACTTTAAGTATTTCAACCCGTTTCGCCCGCCACTCGCCGGATGCGTCCTGATGGGCGGTAATCCGGACTTCCTGCCCTTTGATCAGGCAGTCAGAGTTGCACTTATGCTGCTGGCTCGACGTCGGTACCTCTTCGCCATACACGATCTCTGCGTGCGCCACTTCCACCCGCCGCAGCATCTGGTTTCGGCCTTCGACAAAGATCCAGCCCTTCACAGCAGGCTCGCTTGCCGGTGGATCAGCGATCTTGCCGCTGAAAGTCCCATCCACGGCGAAAGCAATGGGGCTCGATAGCAGCAGTCCAAACGCGAAACTCACGATCCAGAGGAGCAGCCTCATAATAAGTCTGATGCAGAGCTCCGCGGCGACGTTCTCTGCTTAATCGTAATACTCAAGCCCAAGGTGGGTAATGAGTTGCTCACCACGCAAGTGGCGCAGCGTGTTTTTCAGCTTCATCAGCTGGATAAAGAGATCATGTTCCGGATAAAGCCCCGGCACCGTCATCGGCGACTTGAGGTAGAAGCTCAGCCATTCCTGCACGCCCAGACCTTTCAACGCTTCGCTGCGTTTGGCCAAGTCGAGGAAAAGCACCAGATCGAGCACGATGGGCGCCGCCAGAATCGAATCACGGCACAGGAAATCTACCTTGATTTGCATGGGATAGCCCAGCCAGCCAAAAATGTCGATGTTGTCCCAGCCTTCTTTGTTGTCGCCGCGCGGCGGGTAGTAATTTATGCGGACCTTATGGTGGATGTGCCCGTACAGATCGGGATAGAGCTCCGGCTGCAGAATGCGGTCCAGCACGGAAAGCTTGGATTCTTCCTTGGTCTTGAAAGATCCCGGATCTTCCAGCACTTCTCCGTCGCGATTGCCCAGAATGTTCGTTGAAAACCAGCCGTTCATGCCCAGCATGCGCGCCTTAAAGCCGGGAGCCAGAATGGTCTTCATCAGCGTCTGGCCGGTCTTGAAATCCTTGCCTGCGATCGGCGCATTGTTGGCCTTGGAAAGCTCCATCATCACCGGAATATCTACGGTTAGGTTCGGAGCGCCGTTGGCAAACGGAACGCCTTCCATCAGTGCGGCATAGGCGTAGATCATCGAAGGCGCAATGTTGGGATCGTTCTCTTTCAGGCCGCGCTCAAATGCCTCCAGCGATTCGTGCACCGCGCTCTGCTTGGTGAACGTCTCCGTGGACGCGCACCAGATCATTACCAGCCGGTCAGCCTTGGACTTCTTTTTGAAATCGCGGATGTCAGCCCGCAGCTGGTTCGCCAGATCCAGCTTGTTCTTGCCTTTTTTCACGTGTTTGCCGTCCAGCAGCTTCACGTAATTGCGATCAAACACCGCCTTGCGCGGCTTAATGGACTTCATGAACGGCTTGATCTGGTTCAGCAGGTCCTTTTCAAGGACGCCGGCATTCATCGCCGCGGCGTAAGCGTCCTCTTCAAAAATGTCCCACGCCGTAAAAACCAGGTCTTTCAGATTGGCCAGCGGAACAAACTTGCTGATCTTGGGCGATCGGTTATCCGTACGCTTTCCCAGCCGGATCGTGCCCATCTGCGTGAGCGATCCAATGGGCTTGGCGATTCCCTTGCGAATGGCCTCTACGCCGGCAACAAACGTGGTGGCCACAGCCCCCATGCCGACAATCATTATGCCCAGTTTGCCGCGGGCAGGAGCTATTTTGGTTGCAGTCGTCTTTTCAGCAGCAGAAGAAGCCATTAATTTACGGAACCGTCCTTGATGTGAGTGGAAACCTATTATCTTCTCGTATTGAGCGACCTTTGTAAACCTGTTAAGAGGCGGTGGCGCGTATCCGGCCTTTCCAGTGCGACCAGATAAACCAGCCAATCCCGGCCAGCAGCAGCAGGATAATCACCGCATCCAGCCGATGGAACCACTGCTTCAAGCGCGGATCTTTGTCCCAGTGCTCGCCCAGCTTCATTCCGATCCAGGCCAGCACAAAGCACCACGGCCATGAGCCAATAAAGGTGTAAACGTGGAAGCGCAGTCGCGGCATGCGGGCAACGCCTGCCGGCAGCGCAATAAATGTCCGGATCACTGGAAGCAAGCGGCCGATCAGCACGGCAACAGCGCCAAAGCGCTTAAAGAATCGTTCAGCCAGCTCAAGTTCATGGCGGCCCATAAAGATATAAGACCCGTATCGCTCAATCAGCGGGCGTCCGCCGTAGTTGCCAATTTCATAGGCAATCACCGAACCCACATTGCAGCCGATCGCGCCCGCCGTAGCCGCCAGCAGAAGATTGAACTGGCCCTTGTACACCAAAAATCCGGCAAAGGGCATGATGATTTCTGAAGGCAGCGGAATACACGCCGACTCAATGGCCATCAGCAGCAACACGCCGAGGTAACCGGCTTTGGAGATTACAGCGATGATGAACCCGGCTAGGGTAGCAATGATTTTTTCAAGCATTTAGTAGGGATCTTCTAAACGTGAATCAGAAATCCTGTGAATCCTGGGTAAAGGTATATCCCGGCAAGGTCATGCCGCTGTCGTCCTTGGTGATCTTCACGCGGATGGTCTCAGCGTCCGGGGCGCTGACTTTGGCTGGCCGCAACATGGCGTATTGGGTAAATAATTCGCCGTAAACCTTCGTGACGAGAAAGTTATCGCCATTTTCGTCACTGCGCCAGACCTGCCCTGCTTGCACCGCTTTGACCATGAATAGAGACTACTGAGTGTGGCGTCGCAGCGTCAATCCGGCAATTTGCCGCTGAACAACTCTTCTAACCCCGCAGCCGGGCAGCGCACGCCCACATAAAACGTCCCGAACAAGGCATACACCGCGCTGACCTCGTCAAAGCGCATTTCGTAGATCAACTTCTTGAAGATCAGCGGATCGTCGGCAAACAGGTCCACGCCCCACTCCCAGTCGTCAAACCCGATTGACCCGGTGATAATTTGCCTCACGGTCCCAGCGTATCGGCGGCCGACCAGCCCGTGTTCTTCCATCTGGCGCTGGCGCTCTTCAATCGGCAGGCTGTACCAGTTCTTGTCCTCGCCGCGGCGGCGATCCATCGGATAAAAACAGATGTAGCGATTGGGAGGAATCTGCGGAAACAGCCGCGGACGCATGGCCTCAGTCTGGCGCTTGATCGTCTCTTCGATCACCTCATTCCACTCCGGCGAATGCAGCACAGTTCCCTGCTCCCGCAAAGTGCGATAAAGCTTGACGGAAGAGTCATACAAACCAAGCTCCACCATCGACAAGTAGGACGTAGTCTGTTCCAGATAATCGCTCAGGCGCAGGCGCGAGATGGCCAGTTCAGCGACCTTGAGCTGATCAAACGAGTTGCGGAAGTGCACCACCAGCAGATCGCCTTTGTGTCCCAGCAGGGAAAATAGGGCGGTCTGGCCGGTAACGTCGTTTTCCATCTTCAGCAGCGCGGCAGAAGCTTCTGCGGCAATCTCATGCTGTTGGGCCGGGCTCAGCTTGCGCCATTCCGCCCAGCGGAAGCGAAACATCTGGTGCAGAACGCTGGAGCCTTCAAGCGTCAGCGGTACCGCATGCAGGTCGCTGCTGCTGATCTTCATCTCTGCTTTCGTGGTGGTAGCCATCGTTTCCTCAGCCTTCTTTCCCACTGCCTATTGTGATTGTAAGCCCGCTGCTTTAGATTTTGTGTCATGCCTGTTGCGAAAAAGCCCGTCGCAAAAAAACCTATAGCCAATAAGTCCGCGGCAAAAGCGCCTGCCGCCAGTTCCAAGGCAAAGGCCGTGAAGGACTCCAAGCCCACAAAAGCTGGCGTCACTACGGCCAAACCGCCTAAAGACAGCTATGATCCGCTGGCCCCGGAGCGCGTAAAAGACATTCTAAACCGTCTGGATGAGCGTTACCCCAATGTTCGCTGTGCCTTGCACCATAACAGCGCCTGGGAGTTGGTGATTGCCACGATTTTATCCGCCCAATGTACAGACGTGATGGTGAATAAAGTTACTCCCGGTCTGTTTCAGCGCTATCCCACGCCGCAGGCCATGGCCGCAGCCACGCCAGAGGAACTTGAGCCCATTCTTCGCCCCACGGGCTTCTATCGCAACAAGGCAAAGTCCGTGATTGGCGCGTCCAAGGCCATTGTGGAAAACTTTGGCGGAAATGTGCCAGATGAAATGGACAAACTCCTGACCATGCCCGGAGTGGCGCGCAAAACCGCCAATGTAGTTTTAGGGAGCTGGTTTGGACAGGCCGTGGGCGTTGTGGTGGATACGCATGTGCATCGCATCTCGCGGCGTCTGGAACTGACCAAAGCTGATGATCCTAAAAACATCGAGCAAGACCTGATGAAAATTATTCCGCAGGACCACTGGATTAATTACTCGCACCAGATCATCCATCACGGCCGCGCTCTGTGCATTGCGCGAAAGCCAAAATGCGCGGAGTGTCCCCTGGAAAATATCTGCCACGCCGCAGACAAGACATGGTCAACTGTGGAGATACATAAGGCGGCGCAGCCATAGGAAAGTCCACCACGGAGACACAACAGAACCGTACATGAATCGCGCACGGGTAATCGCAACTCTCGCACTTATATGGACCGCCGCAACGTCGCTGATTGCGCAACCAGGCGTCATCACCGATCCCGCACAGATCACGGCGAAACAAAAATTCGATATCCAGCCCTTCACCATTGAAAAGCTCTACATGACCCACAACGTCGGTGACAGTTCGTGGTCGCCCGATGATAAGCAGGTGGCGTTCGTCACGAACATCAGCGGGCGGTTCAATATCTGGGTTGTCTCGGC
>JBAVUZ010000436.1:0-2651 GCA_049697035.1 Candidatus Angelobacter sp.
GGGAGTGGGTCTGGGTCTGGGATTGGGTGGCCCAAGGGCCCCGCAGGGGCCACCCAAGGGCCACCCAAGCGCCACGCAAGGGAGGCCCAAGGGTCGATTGAGATGAAGTGCTTTGTTTGCAACAAAGATGAAGAAATGGCGGGGTGGGGTGGGGCAAATCGCCGGGATCGCCGTAATCGCCGACATCGCGCGTGATCGGAAAAGCAAAGCTCAACGCGGAGGCGCGGAGACGCGGAGAAGAACAGGGTCGGAATAGAGGTGGGCGTGCCTGTGCGGCAGAATTCTACAGCGCAGCCGAGGGCGGCTGCGGTCCACACGGTCGAGTTAAGCAGGAATAACGCAGACGAGGGCGCGTGCTCTCCAGCGGTCGAGGGGAATGGTCATGCGCGCTTTATGGACGAGTAGTCGGTTGCGCGAGCAGATCGTTTAAAAGGACATGTTCAGATAGAATAGACAGCACTGGCCGAATGCCCGGATTGCTTTCCTGGGTGCTGGCGTTGACATATTTGGGCCAAGTTGGTTATTCTTAAACCTTCACTGCTCTGCAGTTGGCCCGCCTTGTGTCTTCCCCGTCAGGAAGTAAGTGGCGTCATCGAGCGGTCTTTCTTAGTGCTTTTATTCTCAGGAGTTTGGAAATGGTAACCCGTTTTCCAGGCGGGCAGGACATTGCGCGCAAATGGTTTGTGGTGGATGCCTCAGGGCAGACGCTGGGGCGGTTGGCCTCGCGTGTGGCCAGCATTCTGGCCGGTAAAGAGTCACCTCTTTACACACCGTTTATTGACGTTGGCGATCATGTGATTGTGATCAACGCGAACAAGATTCGCGTGACCGGCATGAAGACCGAACAGAAGATGTATCGGCATTACACCGGCTTTCCCGGAGGACTGCGCGAAGAGCAGTTCCGCAAGCTGTTTGACCGCAGGCCGGACCGCGTGGTGCAAGAGGCGATCCTGGGCATGCTGCCCAAGAACAAGCTGGGCAAGGCCATGGGCAAGAAGCTGAAAGTTTACGTCGGCGACAAGCACGATCATCAGGCACAGAAGCCACAGGCGCTGGAGCCGGCGGGTCGCAAGCAGGCGTAAGAAATTTACGAGCGCAGGCGAGGGCGCCTCTACCCCAACAGGCCAAAAGCGGGCCAGTCGGGGGCCCCAGTTCTGCGGTCCACAAGTTTTTGGTTTCGGAAATCGCAGCGGAGAGTGCCTGCGGTCCACAAGATTTGGTTTACAAGATTATTTGGAGCGATTGAGAAAAGATGGCTGAACAAGTTCAGTATTACGGCACCGGACGCCGCAAGTCGAGCGTGGCCCGGGTTTTCCTGCGTCCCGGCGACGGCAAGTTTGTGGTAAACGGGCGCGAATTTGACAAATATTTCCTGACCGGCGCGCAGCGCGTTGAAGTGAAACAGCCACTCGTGACGAGCGAGACCAGCTCCACCTTCAACATCACTGCCACCGTTTCAGGCGGCGGAATCAACGGCCAGGCCGGCGCTTTAAAGATGGGCATTGCCCGCGCGCTGCTGGAGTTCAACCTGGAACTGCGCAAGAAGCTGAAGGCTGAAGGCTTCCTTTCCCGCGATGCACGCGGCAAAGAGCGCAAAAAATATGGACAAAAGGGAGCCCGCAAGAGGTTCCAGTTCAGCAAGCGATAATTTTTTGAGCAGCACGGCATCGGCCGTGCACTGCTTTGTTTTACTAGATTCAGCGCCTGCGTATTCGCGGTTCGTCTGCCTAAAGGCCGCGATTTCGCAAGCGAATTCGCTAGACGCTGATACACAGTGACGATCAGTCTGCGACCGATCATCACGGGGATCGCAAATCTTCCCTCCCGCACCAACGGGAGCGGAGCAGGGAATAAATCCCGAGCGGGCAAGCGAGCCGCAGAGGATGCAATTCAATAAGGAGGTATTTTGGCTAACATCACCATGAAAGAGCTGCTTGAGGCGGGTGTCCACTTTGGCCACCAGACCAAGCGCTGGAACCCCAAGATGAAGGAATACATCTTTGGGGAACGCAACGGCATTTACATCATCGACCTGCAGAAGACGCTCAAGATGTTTAAGGACGCGAGCAAGTTTGTGCAGGACGCCGCCGCGGACGGCCGGACTGTGCTGTTCGTGGGCACCAAACGGCAAGCCCAGGACGCAATCGCCGAAGAAGCCGGACGCTGTGGAATGTTCTATGTGAACAACCGCTGGCTGGGCGGATTGCTGACCAACTGGGTCACCGTACAGAAATCTGTAAAACGGCTGAAAGAGCTCGACGAGATGGCCACGGATGGCCGCTACGAGCTGCTGCCGAAAAAAGAAGTTATCAAGCTGGAGCGCGAACGCAAGCACCTGCAGGCCAACCTGGCCGGCATCAAGAGCATGACGCGCCTGCCCGACGTGGTTTTTGTGATCGACTCAAACAAGGAAGCCATTGCGGTGAAGGAAGCGCGCAAGCTGGGAATTCCGGTGGTTGCCGTGGTTGACACGAATTGCGATCCCACGGAAGTTGACTGGGTCATCCCGGGCAACGACGACGCGCTGAGAGCGATCCGCTTGTTTGCGTCGAAGGTGGCCGACTCAATTGCTGAGGGCGTGCAGGCCGCTACAGACAAGCAGGGCGCAGAAATTGCCGATGCTGCCGCCGCCGGCGAAGCACGCGCTGCCG
>JBAVUZ010000437.1:0-3801 GCA_049697035.1 Candidatus Angelobacter sp.
CGCAAGGGAGATTCGTGGTTAAACAAGATGCCGCTGCACGCAAACGTCTTGAAGCTTTCGCGATAGTTGACAGT
Source organism: Candidatus Angelobacter sp. (assembly GCA_049697035.1). GTDB lineage: Bacteria > Acidobacteriota > Terriglobia > Terriglobales > Acidobacteriaceae > Angelobacter. The sequence goes on from JBAVUZ010000437.1 coordinate 75, forward strand.
CATCCAGTGAGCGTAGAGTTTTGCCACACCGTAGGGACTTCGCGGATAAAAAGGTGTGCGCTCTGACTGGATCGGCTCCTGTATCTTGCCGAACATCTCACTGCTTGAGGCCTGATAAAAGCGAATGGCGGGATCGGTGAGCCGGATTGCTTCCAGCAGATTCACCGCGCCAATGCCAGTCGTCATGCCTGTCAAAACTGGCTGCATCCAGGACGTGGCCACAAAGCTCTGCGCGCCCAGGTTGTAAACTTCATCAGCGGAAATCGCCGCAAGCAACCGCGTCAGCGACGACAAATCGGTTAGATCGCCCTCCATTAAATCCACTTCATTCTCAATGCCCAGATAGCGCAGACGCCACTGCGTGTCAGAAGATCGCCGCGCCAGAAGACCGTACACCTTGTAACCTTTTTCCAAAAGGAGCTTCGACAGATAGGCGCCATCTTGTCCCGTCACTCCGGTGATCAACGCTTTTTTGCTCATTCCAGCCTTCTCCCGCGATTTAGCGGGGCTTCTGACAACGTGCACGATTTTACCTGAGGCTCTGCGCGCGAAAGACGAATGGACCTACTTTGCTTTTGCCAACTGCTCCATCTCTTTTTCGTCGATGACCTGCACTCCCAGCTCGCGCGCTTTATCCAGCTTAGAACCGGGATCTTCGCCGGCAATCACGTAGTCCGTTTTTTTGCTGACCGCGCTGGAAACTTTTCCTCCGGCATCTTCCACCAACTTCTTCGCAGCCTCGCGAGAATAATTGGCCAGTGTGCCGGTGATCACAAAAGTTTTTCCCGCCAGCGCGGTGCCACGCTGCTTCTTTTCTCCCTTGAAGTTCAGGTATTTGCCCAGACGCTTTACCAGATCGCGATTGCGAGGCTCGGCAAAAAACTCCTGAATGCTGTTGGCAATGCGTGGGCCCACCTCGTCCACTTCCTGCAATGATTCCACGGACGCATTCATCAGCGCGTCCATGGACCCAAAATGTTCGGAAAGAAATTTGGCCGTGCGCTCACCCACAAAGCGAATTCCCAGGCCATAAATCACGCGTTCCAGCGGCAGCTTGCGGGATTGCTCAATTTCACGCAGCAGGTTCGCCGCAGATTTTTCTCCAACGCGCTCCAGGCTAAGTAGCTTCTCCTGATTCAACTCATAGATGTCAGCCAAATCTTTAACTAGTCCACGGCCGGAAAGCTGGTTGACCATGGATTCTCCCATGCCCTCAATATTCATCACGGAGCGCGCGGCAAAATGCAGAATGCTTTCACGCAGCTTGGCGGGGCAAGCCGTATTCACGCAGCGATGATCGGCTTCGCCCTCCACGCGCACCACGTGGCCGCCGCATTCCTGGCACCGCTCCGGCATGTGAAACATCTTGTGGCCGCGCGGGTGATCTTTATCAGAAATAACTTTCACGACCTTGGGAATCACGTCGCCGCCACGTTCGATCATTACCCAGTCGCCAATCTTCACTTCCAGGCGGTCAATCTCATCCTGATTGTGAAGCGTGGCGCGCGTTACTGTGGTGCCACCGATCGAGACAGGCTTAAGCGCGGCCACCGGCGTCAGCTTGCCGGTGCGGCCCACCTGAACAAGAATGTCTTCAATCCTGCTGGTACCGCTCCGCGCGGCATATTTGTAAGCGATGGCCCAGCGCGGAGCTTTACCGGTAAAGCCAAGCCGCTGCTGCGTTCGCGTGGAGTTTACCTTTATCACTACGCCATCAATTTCATAGGGCAACTTGTCGCGCAACTGCTCACACCTGGCAATAAATTCCAGCACCTGGTCAATATCGCGCGCCAGCCGATGATTTGCATTCACCTTGAATCCCAGCGCCTGTAGCGCTTTCAGCGAGTCGTCATGGTGCTCGGGATACAACTTGCCATCCACCAGCAGGAAGTAAGAATAGAAATCCAGCCGACGCTGGGCAACGATGTTTGGTTCAAGCACGCGGATGGTCCCGGCAGCGGCATTGCGCGGGTTGGCAAACTTGCTCAGCTCCTGCCGCTCGCGATCCTCATTCATGCGCTCAAAAGCCAGCAACGGCATAATGACTTCACCACGAACTTCAAAGTCAGCAGGAACTCCGGCTTTTTTTAGAACACTTGCCGGCACAGAAAGCGGAACGGAGCGCATTGTCCTCACGTTTGAGGTCACATCTTCTCCGACGGTGCCATCACCGCGCGTGGCGCCCTTGAGCAGATGGCCGCTCTGATACGTGAGCGCCAGCGACATGCCGTCCAGCTTGAGTTCGCAAACATATTCCAATTCTTCATTGCCTGCCGATTCGCGAACACGACGGTCCCAGCCGCGCAGTTCCTGTTCGTTGTAGGCGTTGTCCAGTGAGAGCATGGGGCGCGAATGCACGACCTTGGGAAAGCCTTCCGCCGGTTTGCCGCCAACGCGCTGTGTGGGCGAATCCGTTGTAATCAACTCTGGATGCGTCGCTTCCAACCGCTTCAGCTCCTGCATCAGGCGATCAAACTCGGCGTCGGGAAGCTCAGGCGCGTCCAGGACGTAATAGAGATGTTCATGATGGCGGATCGTCTCGCGCAACTCGTCGATCTGGCGCTCGACGGCGCGATCTTTCGTCCGATCATTGGTCACCCGATCTTTGGCGGCAGGTGTCATGGGCTAATTATATTTGGAAGACTGGCCAGATTATTCGCCCAGCATGATTCGCGGATTGAGAAGTGTGGTGCGCGCACAGACGCGACCGTGCCCTTCGCTTGTGTGTTCGCGAAGGGCCAGGCCAGAGAGCGTCAATGATATTTCGGGATCGAGCTATGCCGCAAAATTTCAAGGCGGCGGGAACGCTAGTCGCGGTCGGAACGGGAGTCGCGGTCTTTGCGGATCTTTTTCTTTGCTCGCTTGCGCGCCAGGGCCTGTTTCACGCGCTTCTTCTCGCCCGGCTTAAGATAATACGAGTGGCGCTTTACTTCCTTAATAATGTCCTCTGTCTGGACTTTACGTTTAAACCGGCGCAGCGCATTCTCCAGCGGCTCGCCTTCCTGTAATCGGACTTCTGCCAAGCTATTCCTCCGTGCCAAAGTAAGTTGGTGCTGAATTGGGATCTCGTAATTGGCGCTCTTAAGAGGATACATCACTCCGCGCCAAAATGCCGATTCCGAGAGCATGTGTCCTCAAAATTTTATCTCCACGGAATTACCTTAGTTTCCGATCCCTGTCGCCACGTGCTTAGAGGTAAGGGTCTTCATTGTTTTGCTGTTCAAATTACCCGATTTTGGCAATTCCGGCGATTTTGGCAATCTTTGTCTGCGCCCTTCTGCCTGTACCTTCTGCCCGATAGTACCCCACCCCCCATGGCCTCGATTAGGATTCCAAAAGACTTAGCCCGCTCGACCCGGGAATATCAGCCTTGAAACATGCCGCAATCGCGTCGAATCGTGCCCCAACTGCGTCGAATCGGCTCAGAATCAGTACCATCAAGTGTTGATCAGTGCTAAGGTCTTTCTCTTTTTCCGATCTCGCGCGATGTCGGCGATGACGCGCGATCTCGTGCGATCACGCCGATGGCGCGCACAGCGCGCCCGCCCCTCCCCCTATCCCCCATCTAGGATTCCAAAGGATTTAACCGAGATCATCCCAAGGCTACCCCAAATTGGCGAAGACTTGAGGTGCACCCCTGAAGTGAGACAGAAAGTTTATCCCACACATGTGATTGTGAACGGTGAACCCCTGATGTGAGACAGTCAAGAGAGTCATAGTGCACCCT
>JBAVUZ010000438.1:0-7551 GCA_049697035.1 Candidatus Angelobacter sp.
CTAATAGCTTGCAGCGCAAATCGTCCGAGTAAGCTTTGGGCATCGTTTGGTTTGTACGGAGATCGCCACTCGCAGCTTAACCTGGATTTAAAGTCCAGGGATATAACTACTTTGGAACTGCTTTAAAGGCGATGCTTACGCCTGTATCGGACAGCCCTTTTGCCGTCCTCACGCTCATTGCCGCGCCCGCGGTTTTCACCAATGCGTCTTCTGTGCTGGCACTGGGCACTGGAAACCGGCTGGCGCGCGTGGTGGATCGCACGCGCGCGCTGGTGAAAGACCTGCATGGTGCGGATATTGATCCAGCGACGCGGACGTTGTGGGTGAGCCATCTTGGGCGGCTGGAAAAACGCGGCGCTCTGCTGGTGCGCGCGATGAGTTTCTTTTACGGCGCAATTGGCTGTTTCGCGGCGGCCAGCGTGGTTTCCATCCTGGGCGCAAGCGTGGTATCTACAAAATACAGGTGGCCGTTTGAAGCCATTGTGGTCATCAGCTTTGTTCTGGGAACGGTTGGCTTCGTCGGCATGGCCGTTGGTTGTTCATTACTCGTGAATGAAACCCGTCTCGCTTTGCGATCGATTTATGAAGAAGCGGAACTGGCGCGGAACTGGTTTAAATAGCGCGCCGGTCAGTTGCTTCCCGCGACCGCCATCTTTATCTTTTGCAATTCTTGCCGATCAGCCGTAGCCGGGCAGTTTTCCCGCAGCTTGCTGTAATAGCTTTTTGCCTTGCTGGAATCACCCGCCATTTGCGAAGCCGAGGCGGCGCCATAAAGATCGTTGAAACGATTGGGCGAGATTTTAAGAACAGACTCGTATTCGCCCAGCGCCTCTGCCGGCTGATGCAATTCCATAAGCATGTCGGCCAGCATTTCTCGCGCGGGCACAGTAAAGTCGCCGGAATCTTCTTGATCCTGCTTGTTTGCTGCGGAGCGCATCAGCTTCAGGGCTTTTTTATTATCGCCCTTGGCAAAGGCGACCCAAGCTTCAACCTCCTGCCGGCGATAATCTTCCAGGCGGCTGTCTCTTCCACGCTTTTGTTTTTTTATAGCGCTTTTTAGATTCTTGTAATTCTCTTCCGCCGCATGGGGATCGCCGGTGCGGGCCGCGGCGATGGACCGAAGCGCATAAACCAACTGGAACTCGAAAGCGTCACCCTGGGGGGTGAAGGCAAGAGCATCTTTCCAGCGGTGCAGTTCCAGCAGATTTCGTGTGGTTAGAATCACACGTAGATTTTTGATCCATCCCGGTGAAGCGCCAGTAACCTTATTCAGATCTTCAACCACCTGTTGCGCTTTGGCTTCTTCGCCTAGTTGCAGATACGAGAAATCGAGAAAATCCATGGCATGAAACTGGTACTGGGGCTCGCCCATGTGGTTTTTGGTGGCTTCAGCGGCTGCGGCGGCAGCGGCCAGGTTGGAATCAACCGATTCCTGCCACAATCCTAATCGGACAAAGATGTGCGCGGGCATATGAAGCGCGTGGGAAGAATCAGGCGCAATTTTGGCATAACGGCGAGCGGCTTCAAGTCCCTGCGGCGCAAGTTCATGGGTGTCCGTGGCGTGAATCAGATAATGGACCGCCCCGGGATGCTCCGGCTGAGCGGTCATGAGTTTGTTCAGGATGGCGATTACCTGCTCGCGGACCTTCGCATCATCGTGCGGCAGCGCGAGCAGAGACAACGCGTAAAAGGCCTGCGCTTCGCCATCGGCAGGATAGTGTTTTGCGATCTCCGCCATGGCGCGGCTGTAACCCTCAATCCGCTCATCCCCCACACGGCGATTGTCACTAAAGATGATTGCAATGGCGTCAATGTATTCGCGCTCGCGCTGGCTTACCGGCCAGTCCTTTTGGATTTGATCCAGGAAATGCCGGCCTTTCTTGATGGCTTTTTCATCCGCTCCGTCCCACAGCGGGCGGTAGTTGGACATGGCCAAGCCCCAGTAAGCCACAGCGCACTTTGGGTCAGAATGCGAGGCTTCAGTAAAGGCGCTTTCCGCGGCGGCATATTGGAAGGAATGGAGCTGCGCAATCCCTTGCAACTGTGCCGGTTGGGCGGCGGAGGAGCAAGAATTTGGAAAAACTACCTTCCCCAGGCCTTCTGAAGCGATTGGGCTGGCGGAAGCTTGCTGGGCTTGACCGGGCAAAAACAACGTTAAAACCAATAAAATCAACAAGAACCTTACAGGTAACATCAGTAAACCACCTAGGATTGCGCAACAAATGAATTTTGACCTATTTCCGTGCAAGCTATTGAAACAAAAAAGCTTATATCCTAAACGCACCATTGCAAGCAGTGCGCGTTGCCGTAATGAAGCAAGTAACTCTGGGGCAAGTCCTTAGGGTATATGGCTGAGAGCGCCGATTACTTAAATAATATGTAATGGACGTGTAAAGAGTACCATTGTGGGCGGAATAAGTAATTTCTTAAAACCCAGGCGGACTTGCTACGCGTCGACTCAACCCCCGAGAGACTGTTATTCGGGGTTTACAAGGAAGGTTCCCTAATGATCGACATTATTATTGCAATTGCGCTTCTGCTAGGCTCGGTTTCAAATAGCGCTCCCGTAGGTGACGCAGGCGGTAATCCTATCCCGCCGGCATCAATCAGCGCTCAGTAAGAAACATTATTGATGAAACATCGGCTGCTTACGTTTGATTACGTGTTCTGGTACGCCATCATCTTTTGTCAGGTGGTGGCGTGCCTGGCCGTGATCAAACGGAAGGAGTTTTTCAAGAACTGGAAAGTCTTCAGCTATTATCTGTTCTACATGGCGAGCGCCTCAATTTTCACGATTGCCGCCTATAACTTCGGCAGCCGCGAGATGTACGTCGTCACCTATTCGGTCTTCGATTTCATTGAAGCCATCCTGATTAACCTGGTCCTGCTGGAAATCCTGGTTAAGGTGCTGGATCCCTTTGAATCCCTGCCGGGACGCACCGTCGCCCGCTTTTGTTTCTGGGCAATCCTGGGAATTTCCGGGGCCGTTGCTCTTTCAGTATTGACCCCTTCCGGCCATCTGGACCGCCTAGTTGAAGTTCCGCTTACCATTGAGCGCACCATTTATCTTGCTGACGCTTCCCTGCTGTGGATCCTGCTGGTGCAATCAAAATCGCTGGGCATTACCTGGAAGTCTTCAATAGCGGAGATTTCGATCGGCTTCATTCTGTACCTGACGGTGCAGGCCACCACGCGATTTATGGTGAGTATTTACACCGGCCCGATGTTGCGCAGCATTTCCAGTGAAGTTGGCCAGGCTGGGTACCTGATTGCCCTGCTCGGCTGGACATGGACGATCACGCATCGCAATCCGGTGGACGAGCCGCTGTCCTCAGAGGCGGTGGCGAAAATCCAGCAGCCGCAGGCGGAAGATGAGAGTGTGGCCAAGGAAAGAATTTTTGCCGCGGTGGGGATCAAGGTGAACAAGCCGGAGAAACCTGAGAATCCCACCGGCCAGGAATGTGGCGCCAGCCTGCCTTAAGTTTTAAACTCCCGCCTGATCAGACGCTAAGTTTGCATACTCTCTTTAGGATCCTGGAACCGGCCTTTCCATTCGCCGCCGCGACCCATCCAATATTTCCAGGCTGAATGGAACGTAGCTCCCACATAGAAGATCGCCGCCACGGGCAGAGCCAGCGCCCACAAAGGATTGAGACGGTAAAGGCGCAGAACAGGCCAATAGGTGAGGACCATCAACAGCCATGCCGCACCGCCCAGAGCGGCAGGCACGATGCGATGTGCGGCAAAGACGAGCAAAGGCGGAAGCAGGTATGTGGCCGCCATTCCGATGATCGATAAAATCAACAAAAAGCTTGAGTGGCGGAGCTGATTGAAGGCGCTGCGGGAAATCATGCGGCCGATCCCGGAAAAGCCCTGATAAGGACGAATGCTGCGCGTGGTGGCGGAAGCGCCAAGCCACAGACGCCCGCCGGCGCCCTTGACCCGCGCCGCGAGCGAGCAATCATCGATGACTTCCTGCCGGATGGCTGCGATGCCGCCGGCTTTTTCCAGCGCTGAAGGGCGTATGAGAATGCATCCTCCGGCAGCTCCCGCTTCAGAGCGGCGTGGATTTGAGATCCATGCGGGCGGATACAGCTTGAAGAAAAAATAGACGAACGCGGGAATCAGGAGTTTTTCCGCCAGGGACTGGCAGTGGAGCTTCACCATGAATGACGCCATGTCATACGGGCCAGCCTGGGCAATGGAAAGCAGCGTGGCTAGACTGTCTGGCGCGTGCTCAATGTCAGCGTCAGTAAAAAGAAAAAAATCCGGCGCTGTTTTTGCTGCCTGCTCAATTCCCTGCTGCATGGCCCAAAGCTTGCCGGACCAGCCGGACGGAAGAGCGCTTCCCGGCACGACAGTAAGGTTTTGCGTTTGCTTTTCAGCAGCGGCAGCCGCGCGCGCCGATTGCGCCGTTCCGTCGGTGCTGGCGTCGTCGACCAGGAAAATGTGGATTGTATTCGGGCCGGTTTGTTGCAGGAGCGAACGGACCGCACGACCGACGACATCAGCTTCATCCCTGGCCGGAATGATCACGGCAATGCGAACGGGATTTCCCTGAGCTCGATTTTCGGCTGGAATCGTGCGCGAAGCTGCTGGATAGATGCGCCAAAAGCCGCCGCGCGCGAGCACGAGATATGCCCAGATTAGAAGACTGAGAACTCCGGCGGCAATGAGCATTTCCGCTATTGTACGGCCCGGAGGAAGTCAGAGGCCGGTGATGCTCGATGGACTGGCGCAGCGATATTGGGCAGGGCAGATTTTGCGGCTGAGGCATCCCGGCAATCACCCGGCTACTCACATTGTGGAGCGACAGCGGGCATGCAGAGAAAGCGCAGGATCCATGGCGGTCGAAAACCAAACAATCAAAGACGCGGCGAGCGAAGGGACTGCGCTGGAGCGGTACGTAAACGTCCACATGGGCAATTTTATCCATGTGTTCCTGACTTTGCTGGCGGTGCTGGTGATGGCAGCCGCAAGCATTGCGCTGTTCCAGATCGTCCACCACGGGTTCCCGCAGTTGTGGCGAGTGGCGGACGAATATACCACCCTGCATGAGCTGTTGCAGAAAATACTGCTGCTGGCCATTGCCGGAGAATTGGGGCTGCTGCTGCTTTTCCATCGCGCCACCGCCGCGGTGGAAGTTGTGATGTTTGTGATCGCCCGGCGCATGGTGGCAACCGACGTCACGGCTTTCGACCTGCTGATGGGCTCGGTCGCGCTCTCCGCGCTGCTGGTAGTGCGCTTTTATTTCCTGCCGGGAAAGCCGAAGTAAGACTGCGAGAGGCCTTAACGGCCTTTGCGATGGTGTGTGTCCGCGTTATCCAGGAACTGCGAAGGGGTAACGCCGAGGGCGCGGCTGATCTTTTCGCAAGGGTCGATAGAGTCATATTTTCAGGAGCAGTTGTCAGGCGGGCGACCAGGCCGACCGAAATACCTAATTTCCTGGCAAAGGCGCGTTGCGTCAATTCGCCTTGCGCCTCGCGAAGCTTCCGGTGCACAGTTTTGGATACGTCCATTTCACTCTACTCACGCAATTGTTGAGTAACTCAAATGTTCCATATATGGAACAACATTTCTGCTAAAAATGACAGCGACAGGATTTCATTCATGCCGAAGCAATCCCACAAAAAATCCGCGCAAAAGGCCCGTCGCAACCCGGCGCGGCGTAAAGCTCCCGAACGCGCGTCGGTGAAGTTCCCTGAGGCCCGGGGTCGCACCGTGGAGATGGTGGAGTTGAGCCTCTACTCCGATTTTCAATGCGTCTCCATCCGCTTTAAGGACAACACTGACCTGACCGTGGTGATTGATACGGAATTAACCTTCCAAGCACAGTATTCCGAGTGGAAGACCGGAAACCAGAAGGTCCTCAAGCGCTGGCCTGTGGTGCGCGGCGGCGGCATGTGAGGCCTTTTTGAGCGCTTCGCTGCGCTACGCGCAAGCTTTTCAGGGGCTAAAGCCCGGGTAATTTTGAAGCACTTACGGCACGAATAAATTCGTGCCCTGACACTTGTGTCTTGTATGGACACGCTTTTGTTGTGCAATAATCTCGTGCCTGACACTTGTATCCCAAGGAAATATTCTTCTGGTCATAAACTCCAACTCCACAGCAATTTGATGCGTCACAGCGTTTGTGATACAGGCAGCGCCGCACCATTCCCTGAGCCTTTGGACATACGACGCAGCTCACGAACGGCCTGATAAGGATGGACGATCAGCGCAATAAAAATGCCGATGTTGGCCCACAGAATGCTCCATGAAAGTACCTGGTTCAACACTACGAGCGCTTTCGCATGCGGCGCATCCAGACTCGTGTTCCCTGCCGCAATCAGGAAAGGATGGATCCTTGATACGGAGATGAAGATAAAGAGCGAAATAGAATCCGCAAGGAGCAGGGCAGCGGAGCGAAGCCATTTCCACTGCGGACGCAGAAGGTTGACGCATTGCTGCACCATGACGATTCCTGTCGGCGCGAGCACCGGAAGATACGGTGTGAAGAGCCGGGTTCAGCGAGCCTTTGAACACAGCCGAAATCTGCCTTGAGCGGGAAAATCAAGAGCAAGGATGGAAACGAATCGTCGCCCAACAAAATGGGACTTCTGGGCCTAGCTTCAACGCAATGGTCGCAAAAAAATCCGGGACCCGTGAAGGCCCCGGAAATTCTGTTGACGCTCAAACGTTACTGGACGGTCGCTTACTGGACGTTTAATGCGATGTCGTCAAGAACGAATGAGGTTTGCAGGCTGGTGTCTTCAGTGCCAGTGAACTTGATCACCACCGTCTGGCCAATGAAAGAGTTCAAGCTGAACGAATGCTGCTGGTAGCCCGTAGCATGGTTCAGGTTGGAGAACGTACCCAGGGTCGCCAGGACCGTGCCGCTGGTGTTCAGCACCTGGACTCTCAGGGTATCGAACGCCGTGGTGGTAGTGGTTTCCGCAGTATCAATGTGCAGCCAGAAGACCAGAGTTGCACTGGTTTTTCCCGCGGTAATGGCGACGGTCTGCGAGGCTGTATCGGTGTGAGTGGTGCCGTAGCCGTCAAGCCATGCATCCCATGATCCGGTGTGCGCGGGCTCTGCGGTGGAATTGTTCAGCACGCCGGCTGTGAGCGACCACGGAGAGGCTGAGCCGGTTTCAAATCCGCCGTTGACTATCAGGTTCGTCGTGCCGCCAGCCGCATTGATTGTCAGGCTGATCGTGGTTGTATGAGACAGAGTTCCGGAAACGCCGGTGATCGTAATCGTGGATGTTCCGGTGGTTGCGGTGCTGCTGGCCGTGAAAGTTAGAACGCTGGTCGAAGTTGTCGGGTTGGTGCCAAATGAGGCAGTTACGCCTGAAGGCAGAGCCGAATTCGAGAGCGTCACGCTTCCCGTGAAGCCGCCGGAGGGAGTAACGGTGATCGTGGAACTTCCGCTGCTTCCCTGCGTTACGCTCAAGCTGCTGGGTGAAGCTGACAACGAGAAGTTCGGAGTCGCCGTGGCATTGACCGTCAATGAAATTGACGTTGTATGGCTCAATGTCCCTGACGTTCCGGTAATCGTGACCGATGTTG
>JBAVUZ010000439.1:0-6616 GCA_049697035.1 Candidatus Angelobacter sp.
TTGGAAAGCGCCAGTACAAGACCGCCATGGTAAGCGGCGGCGGCATTATCAATGTGGCCTTCAATCTCCTCTGCCCAGCGCAAAATCAATTCCGGAGCAACTTGCTTTCCGCTATGTTGGACTCCAAGCAGCAGACCGGCAATTACGGCAGCCGCACTACTACCCAGCCCCACGCTAATCGGGATATCACTCTGCACCAGCATGTGGCCGGTCGGCGGAGCCGCGTCGAGCCGCTGTGCCGCTAGTCGCAGCGCGTGCAGGACCAGGTTTGAACTTGCCATGGGAAAGCGCTCAGGGGTCTTTCCCTGATATTCCAGACTCAACTGTGCGCCGGCGGAAGGAATGAATAGTGCTCTCAGGTAGAGTCTCAGGGCCAGGCCGCCGCAATCAAAGGCGCAGCCAAGGTTAGCGGAGGTGGCCGGAACCACCGCCCGCCAACCGTATCCCGAATTGTCCTTTGGTTGTTCCATACTGGCATAAATAGTTGCGCAAAAGGACAAAACCCACTCGCTTTCGGCGAGTGGGTCAGGAACCTATGATTGCTACTTCGTTACGCTGACGGCTCGCCGGATTTTCGCATAGGTGTGCGTGTGCTTGTTGTTGTCAAACACATGCTCACAGCGAAAATGTTCTGGCGATCCCGCATGAAATGGCACTATAGCCCGAATTTATGGCGAGAGTCAAGAAATCTTAGTGGTGGTTAACACTGAAGAGCTGCACAGTGTTTCAAAAAAGAAATGAATCAGTCCCATTCTGGCACTCATCTGAAGCTCGGAACGGTGTTTACGCCTGATGTTTCTAGAATCGGCGGTTGAAACCCCATAGGTTAATCTTGACACCTGAATTTACTCACGTATACTTTCTTTCCATGACAGTTATTCGCCAGGACATGTGTACTTGTTGTCGCAAGGTGACCACCGTGTCTCTGGCCGGAGAAACTGCTACCTAATTCGCTTTTAAACTTAGGAAACAGGGCTCATCGCCAGAGGCGATGGGCCTTTTGCTATTTGGGAACATTTTTAAACTTTTTGCCAAGAAAGACTGCGGAAACTATGAGCACAGGAACCAGCATGGCCGTGAAAGAAACCAAGGCCCAGAGAGCGGAGCGCTTGAAACTGGAGAAGAACCCCTGGGAGTGCTTTGAAGAGATCCGGCAGTTTGCCAGCCAGGGCTTGTCGGCTGTGCCGGACGCCTGGATAAAGACCTATTTCCGCTGGTGGGGTATTTACACGCAGGGAGATGGCGCGGGCGCAGTCGGCGGAGCCGGAGGTGAAGGCCGTACTATGCCCTATTTCATGCTGCGCATTCGTTTGTCCAATGGTTTTGTGAATGCAGAGCAGTTGCGTGCCATTGCTGGTCTCACGGAAAAGTATGCGGGCGGCATTGCCGATATTACGGTGCGGCAGAACATACAGCTGCACTGGATCACCATCAAAGATCTTCCCGATGTGCTGCAAACCCTGTTTGATTGCGGCCTGACCTCCATGGCGACTTGCGGCGACGTGACGCGAAACGTTACGGGCTGTCCCTTGGCCGGGTTGGACGCGCATGAGCTTTGCGACGCTTCACCATTAGTCGATGAAGTGACGCAGTTGCTTGTCGACAATCCCGATTTTTATAACCTTCCGCGCAAATTTAAGATCAGCATTAGCGGCTGCCTGGATTGGTGCTCTTATCCTGAAATCAACGATCTGGCTTTTACTCCGGCAGTGCGCGAGGTTGCCGGGAAGCGGGAAGTTGGTTTTTCGATTCGCGTGGGCGGCGGCCTTTCCACCGAGCCTCACATGGCGGTGCGACTCAATGCTTTCGTGCAATGGGAGCAGGTTATCCCGGTAAGCAAGGCTGTGGCGGAAATTTTCCGAGACGCTAACGAACTGCGGGAAAATCGCGAGCGGGCCCGGTTGAAGTATCTCTTCCTGCAGCATGGCTGGACAGCCGAATCATTTTTGCAGGAATTGGAACGCAAACTTGGATACAAGCTGGAGCCAGGAGTTCTGGAGCAGCAACCTGACGATGTATTCCGAGACCATGTTGGCGTCCATCGTCAGAGACAGCCGGGTCTTTTTTATGTTGGCGCGGCAGTGCTGCGGGGACGCATCAATCCGCAGCAGCTACGGGCGGCGGCCGATCTGGCTGAGCGTTATGGGACTGGCGAGCTTCGCACTACGAACACGCAGAACCTGGTGATTGTGAACGTGCCGCGCGAAAGCACCGCGGCTGTAGCTCTTGGACTGGAAACCGCGGGACTTCATGTTACGGCTTCACCATTCTGGCGCGGCGCCGTGGCCTGCACCGGCAGCGAGTTCTGCAAGCTGGCGATCACGGAAACCAAAACCTTTACCCGCTGGCTGGTTGGAGAATTGGAAGAGCGCATCCCTGAGTTTGATCAGCAATTGAAGCTCAATGTGACCGGCTGCCCGAACAGCTGCGGCCAGCATCGCATTGCCGATATTGGGCTGGAAGGCAAGAAACTCAAGGTCGCCGGCCGCATTCAGGATGCTTATTACTTCTGCCTGGGCGGCGCTGTGGGTGAGCACGCCGGTTTTGGACGACCGGTTGGTTATCGTTGCGCGGCGAGCGAAGTTCCGGATGCTATTGAGCGTCTGCTGCGCAGCTATCTCGATGAGCGCCATGGGGGAGAAAACTTACGGGAGTTTTTCGCGCGCCATTCGGAAACGGCACTGCGAACGTTTCTTGCTGGTCAAGACCTGGCGCCTGTATTGCGTGATCCCTCCCCCGGTAGAGTGCCGCACGGAGTGGAAGGATAGCCATGTCTCTTTATCCAATTTTCCTCAAGCTTGAGGGACACAAGGTGCTGATTGTTGGCGGCGGCCCAATCGCGGAGCAAAAGATAGAAGCCGTGCTGCGCTCGGCCACAGACGTCACTGTGGCTTCGCCGCAGATTACGCCGCGCATTCGCCTTTGGGCACACCAGGGCCATATCAAGTATCAAGCTGTTCAATTTCGAGCGGGCATGACGCAGGGATATTTTCTGGTGATTTCCTGCACGGATTCAGAAGAGACGAACCGAGCGGTTTATCAGGAAGCCCGTGAAAATGGCGCACTGGCAAATGCCGTGGATGACCCCGAGTATTGTGATTTTTACGCGCCGGCGGTTGTCAGCCGTGGTGAGTTCCAGATCGCAATTTCCACAAACGGGAATAGTCCGGCGCTTAGCCAGTATGTGCGTAAAAAGCTTGAAAATGAATTCGGTCCAGAGTATGAATCATGGACTGCATGGCTGGGTCGGATGCGTGACATGATGCGCCAGATCCTGCCGCGCACAGAACGCCGTAAGGAATTATTAATGTTGCTGGCCCACTGCAAGCCGGTAAAATTATTAAATAAATCTATTCACGGAGGGAACCATGGACCACTTGAGAAAGTCAGAGCTGGAAACCAAACTGAGGCACGCGTTGAAAGAGCATCAGCATGAGGGACTCAATATGATCGGCAATGCTGATCAGTTGCTGCACCGCCTGGTTGACGCTGTGGAAGAGTGGACCGAAGGCGGTTTCATCAGCCAAAAGAAAACCGCCTAATTTATGTCCGGAAAAGTTTACCTTGTGGGCGCCGGCCCCGGTGCGGCCGACCTACTGACCCTGCGCGCCGCCGCAGTGCTGCGCGCAGCGCAGATAGTGCTGCACGACGATCTGGTGCCCCAGGAAATACTTGATCTCTGCCCGCCCTCAGCGCAAGTCATCAACGTGGGCAAGCGCTGCGGAAGCCGCGGCCGCAGCCAGGAGCAGATCAATGCTCTGATGGTGTGGCATGCGCGCGAAACGCAGGTGCAGAGGATTGTGCGGCTCAAGTCCGGTGACCCCGCCGTATTTGGCAGGCTGGGTGAAGAACTGGATGCGCTGCGTCGAGCGGGAATTGAGTTTGAAATTGTCCCCGGCGTTACGGCCGCCAGCGCTGCCGCTGCGTCCGCCAAAATCACATTGACCGATCGCCGTGCGGCATCCGCTTTAGTGGTAGTCACTGCGCATAATATTCGCAATGAATCTCTGAGCAAGACCGTGGAACCGGCTCGTTCCACTTATGCCCTCTATATGCCTGGCCCCGACTACTCCAGGACTGTGCACGGTCTATTGGAATCCGGACACGAGCCGTCAACCCCATGCGCCGTGGTTTCCAACGCAGGACGGGCCAATGAAGAAGTGCGCTATCTGACTCTGGGTGAACTGGTTTCGGTGAAGGGAATTCCCGCGCCCGCTATGTTGATTGTGGGGGAGGTGGCGGCTGAACATCTACAACAGAGGGACGGAGATTTGCTTTCCAATGTCTCGAGCGAAGCGAGAGATCCCTACCACCACGACAGACTCCCGATTCACCCAGCCCTGGGTTAATCCAGTTCGCCATCTGACAGGGCGTGGTAGCCCACAGGGCTCCCTCGCTATGCTTGGGGTTACAGAAAAAGATCACCCTCCTGCTATCGACGGCACCAGCGTTACTTCATCGCCTTCTTTGAACTTGTAGTCTTTGCCCAAGAAGCGAATATCTTCGTCATTGACATAAATGTTCAGAAATCGGCGAACGTTGCCCTGTTCGTCGCGCAGGTGAGGCTTGAGGTCAGGGAAGCGGCTGCCGAGCGAGTCCAGAAGGCCCGGCAGGTCGGAGCCCGCACATTCACAGTGGTCCAGCCCCTCAGTGTGGCGCCGAAATGCACTCGGAATGGAAACTTTCACGCTCATTAGGCAGCTCCTTTGCCAGCGGCGCGTGTGCCGGCGAATTGGGTTTCAAGAAATTGTTCGAATGCCGCCAGTTTGGGTGGAATCGGTTCAACGATGTCGAATTTACCTGCAAGAGCGTCCGTGGTCTTAAGACCGTTGCCGGTGATGCAGAGCACGGTTGTCTCATCCGGGCGGATGCGACCTTGCGCATAGAGTTTGCGGGTAGCAGCAACGGTAACGCCGCCCGCGGTTTCGGTGAAGACGCCTTCGGATTCGGCAAGCAAGGTCATGGCTTCCACGATCTCAGGATCCGTGGAATCTTCCGCCCAGCCCCCGCTACCAAGGATTGTTTTTGCTGCGTAGAAACCATCCGCCGGGTTGCCGATAGCAAGCGAGCGGGCGATGGTCTGCGGCTTCTGGGGCTCAATCTCATTGCGTCCCGCTTTTACAGCTACGCTGATGGGGCTGCACCCGGTGGCCTGCGCGCCAAAGAACTTGACCTGTTTCTCTTCAACAAATCCAAGGTCGATCAGCTCTTTGAAGGCTTTGTAGATCTTGGTAATCAGCGATCCGCCCGCCATTGGGACGACGATATTATCCGGCAGACGCCAACCAAGTTGCTCGGCGATTTCATAGCCCACGGTCTTCGATCCTTCAGCATAGTAAGGCCGTAGGTTCACGTTCACGAAGCCCCACCGATGCTTGTCGGCGATCTGCGAGCAAAGGCGGTTTACGTGATCGTAATTACCATCAATACGCACGATCTGCGCGCCATAGACCTGCGTGCCCAGCACCTTGGCTGACTCAAGATCGGCGGGAATGAAGATGCAGGCTTTCAATCCTGCGCGCGCGGCCTGCGCCGCAACTGCATTGGCCAGGTTGCCGGTAGAAGAACAACTGACCACATCGAATCCGAAATTGCGGGCCTGAGTGAGCGCCACAGCTACCACGCGGTCTTTGAAGCTGAGCGTAGGGAAGCAGACAGCGTCATTCTTCAGGTATAACGAGCGGCTGCGGACGGTTTCGCCCAATTTGGCGGCTTTCAGCAGAGGCGTGAAGCCGGCAGGCGTGGAGCCGTCATAGTTGTCCGGAAGAGGTAGCAGCTCTTTGTAGCGCCACAAGTTTGTGGCGCGGCTTGCGATCTTGTCTTTACTGATCTCCCTGCGGATACGGTCCCAGTCATAGGCCACTTCCAGCGGGGCAAAGCAGTTCTGGCAGAACGATATTGGCTGGTTGCCCCAGCGGGTCTGGCATTCGCGACATCGCAATTCGTAACGCAGGTTTGTGGTCATCTTCTTTCTCCTCTAGCTTCGGTTCGCCGATAGCTGCGGCGCAATTCTCAGCTACAACAAAAAACCCGCTGCCCTGAGGCAGCGGGTTCATAATTGCTGAATAAAAACTTGCTATGAACCTTTCTGCCTCGGCGTGAACACACGCATAGCCATCGCGCAACAGCACATGGCCATGTTGGAGACAGAAAGTAACATCAAGTGCAAGTCTACATTAACTATCCCGGGGCGGCAATCCCAGATCAAGCCCATTCCGGCTTCTGGCGGGCTCTTGGCTGTTGGCTCTTACCTCTCGGCCCAGAAGGTTCTCTCGAGCGACCCCAAAGCCAAGAGCCAAAAGCGGTGCTAGCTCGTCATCAACTCCCTGGCCCTGATCGTCGTTTTTATCACGGCGTTCATCAATGTTACGCGTAGGCCGCCCTTCTCCAGTTCCATCAGGCCTTCGATGGTGCAGCCTGCGGGTGTTGTTACGGCGTCCTTAAGCAGGGCCGGGTGATGTCCGGTTTCAAGCGCTAGCTGGGCCGATCCATAAAGAGTCTGCGCGGCCAGTGTTGTGGCCATCTCGCGGGGTAGCCCGACCTTCACTCCGGCTTCTGCCAGAGATTCCAGAATCACAAACACGAAGGCCGGGCCGCTGGCAGAAAGCGCCGTGAT
>JBAVUZ010000440.1:0-2078 GCA_049697035.1 Candidatus Angelobacter sp.
TCAGCGGCAACTTGAAATTTGATATTCGTCCCAGTACTCAACCCGCGTTGGTGAATGGCCTGCGGGCAGCTATCGGCACAGATTCACTGGTGATAGTATGCGGCAGCACCGCTGAAGGCGAAGAAGAGTCTCTGCTCACGGCCTTCAAAGCGATCCAAGGGCAATTCCCCAAGGCCGTGATGGTCATGGCGCCGCGGCATCCTGAGCGATTTGAAAAAGTGGCAGCTTTGATTTCGACAGAGGGCTTTGCCCTTCAGCGCCGTACCCTTTGGCAACCGCCGCAACCGATACGCAACGGCATCTTCCTGCTGGATAGCGTTGGCGAACTCGCCGCAGTTTATGAACTGGCGGACATCGCCTTCGTGGGCGGCAGTCTGGTTCCTACCGGTGGGCACAATATTCTTGAACCCGCGCAGTACGGCTCTGCCATTCTGGTGGGGCCGCATACTTTTAATTTCCGCGAGATCGTTAACCTCTTTGAGCAAGGCGGCGCGGTAGAGACTGTCACAGGTGAAAATCTTGCTTCTGAATTTCTCTCATTGCTGAGTCACCCAGATAAACGGCAGCGCATGGGTCGCCTCGCGAAACAGTTATTTGCCAAACATGCGGGAGCCACGCATCGTACGCTGGACGCGCTGGCCCCGCTTTTGAAGCGGCAAGAGCGTGGCCAATGAATCCTCTCTCCGCCATCTTCGGCGCAGGCGTTGCGATGCGAAATGCGTTGTATGATCGCCGCATCTTTCAGGTGAAGAAACTGGCGCGGCCGGTCGTTAGCATTGGGAACATCTCCGTTGGCGGCAGCGGCAAGACCCCATTCGTGATCGCGCTGGGGCAGTTGTTGGCAGAGCGCGGGATCGCCTTTGACGTTCTCTCCCGCGGCTATGGGCGCTCTTCCGCCGAAATCGCCGTTATCGATCCCAATGGCTCAGCCGCGCAATTTGGCGATGAGCCTCTGCTGATCGCCCGCAAGCTGCGCGTCCCGGTGATTGTGGGCACCGATAGATACCAGGCTGGCCTTCTGGCCGAACAGAAATTTTCCACCAAGCTTCACCTGCTGGACGACGGATTTCAGCATCGCCGCCTGCATCGAGACTTTGATATCGTTCTGCTGCCGGCGCAAGACCGGTCAGGCTCCTTGCTGCCGACTGGCCGCCTCCGTGAGCCGATCAGTGCTTTAAGCCGCGCAGACGCGGTTGTGCTGACCGATTCTGAAGAGCAGCCACTCGGAGCGAAAAGCGTTTGGCATGCCCGCCGAGTCACTGAACTTCCTGACGCTGCTGGAAAAGCAATCGGCTTTTCCGGCATTGCGCGCCCTCGCCAATTCCTTGAAGGCCTGAAATCCGCAAAAATAGAAATCGCGGGTACAGTCTCTTTCCGCGACCATCACCGCTACAATCAGCGGGATATCAACCGCCTGCTGGCTCTGAAAAAGCCAACCAGCGCAGACAGTTTCATTACCACGGAAAAAGACCTCATCAATCTGGGGACGCTCGCCGAGCAACTTTCCCCGCTCATGACGGCCGGGCTTCGGATTGAGCTCGAATCACCTCAGCAGGTGGTAATAGAGATCATTAAGACCATCGAAGCGCGATCAGGCCAGCAGATTCAGCCTCCGGCATGAGAAAATCGTGAGTCCATGCAAAAAGCCCCAAAACCGGCCGACCGCCTCGTCAAAATCATTGAGCAGTTTTCCAAGCTCAGCATCACCGTCCTGGGCGACCTGATTGCCGACGAGTTTATCTATGGCGAAATCTCGCGCGTCTCGCGGGAAGCGCCGGTGCTTATCCTGCGCCATCGTGATCGCACGGTTGTTCCCGGAGGCGCGGGCAATGCGATTTATAACCTGGCCGATTTAGGTGTGACCGTCCTCCCCGTGGGCGTAATCGGGGACGACGAAGCCGGCCGCATGCTGTTGCATGCCTTCCGACAGAAACATATTTCGGTGAGCGCCATTCGCAGAATCAAGGGCCGCGGCACCGTCACCAAGACGCGCGTTCGGGCCGGGACCACTCACTCTCCGCGCCAACAGGTCATCCGGGTGGACCGCGAGCCAGAAACGCCGCTGGACCGCGCTGCCG
>JBAVUZ010000441.1:0-7610 GCA_049697035.1 Candidatus Angelobacter sp.
TGAGCCGTTCGATGGAGTGGTTTGCGTTCCCGATGTCCCTGCCGGACTGGCAACGCTGCCCGGAGCAGATGTAGCAGGCTGCGGAGAACTCGGGTTGCTCTGCGTGGCTCCGGAAACTCCTCCGCTAGAACCGGGAGTTGTGCCGGTGGTCGATCCGGTTGCGCCGTTACTGCCAATCGCGCTGCCGCTCACAACTAATTCAACTCTGCGATTCTGCTGTCGACCGGCAGCCGTTGCATTGCTGGCCACGGGATTGGACTCTCCAAACCCCTTGGTGGTGACAGCGTCAGTGCCTACGCCTTGAGAAACCAGAAAGTCGCGCACGGCCTTGGCCCGTTTGTCGGAAAGGGTCATGTTGTACTGCGGCGTGCCCTTGTTGTCAGTAAAGCCATCAATCTCCAGCTTGAGGTCAGGGTAGGCAAGGATGATCCCTGAGACTTTTGCCAGACGCAGCTTGGCCCCCGGCTTTAGCGTGGCCTGGTTAAAGTCGAAAAGCACGTCGGACATGCTCACGATCAGTCCGCGGGCGCTGTCACGCGTCTGCAGCACTTGATTCAACTGCTTCAGCAAACGCTGGCGTTGTTCTTCCGCCTGCTGCACGGCTTGCGCCCGGGCCTGGTCAGACTGCTGCGCCTGCAGGCGTGCCTGCTCGGCCTGTTGTGCCAGGGTTTGCTGCTGCGCCAAAGCGGCCTGGCGCTCCTGTTCAGATTGCTGCAACTGCTGCTGCGCTGCGGCCCGATCCTGCGCAGCCTGTTGCGCTGCCTGCTCCGCTTCCAACCGCGCTTGTTCCGCGGCCTGACGTTCCTGCTCTGCCAGTTCGCGTTGCTCTTTCTGGTGTTGCGCGTCCAGGCGCGCTGCGTCGGCCCGGGCGGACTCCGATTCAGCCTGTGACTGCGCCTGCTGTATGCGATCCAGTGCGCGCTGTTTTTCCGCCGCTGTTTGCTCCTCCTGCTTTTTCTGGAGCGTCAACAGCCGGGCGTCTTCCGCTGCCTGAGTTGCCGCGCGCGCTACCGCGCCAATGGGCGTAATGTTCTGCTTTTGCTTGAGGTAATTCTGGCCCTGCACCAGATAGGCCTTCGCTTTCCCCAATGTGTCAGCCGCATACTGGTCGGCTCCGGCGGCCTGAGCGATAGCGATGGCATTTTGTGCTTCCAGCAACTCCAGCGGAGTCTTTCTGTCTGCAGTTGTGGCGGGCAACTGGTCTGCCGGGATATTCACGGTGTACTGGCCTTTTTGCAGCAGATCGAATTTGGCTGAGATGGGATGAATTCCGCCCGCTGTATCCTGCCGCACAATGTTTTCAGCAACCACAAGATTACTGGGACGTGTGACCGCGAAGTAAGGCTCCGCAGTGACGATCATTCCGAACTCCTGCAATCCGCTGGTGACTTGCAAGCGCGAGTTGCCGTCGTCATTCGGCCTGATTTCACCCATGTTCAGCGGACGGCCTTCCGGCGTAATGGCCCACAGAACATAGGTCAGGTATTCCGGACCAAAGCTGCGCGGCGGGGCCAGATGATGCAAAGAGGCATCAATCGCCAACCGGCCCGTGTGTCCTGTGACCTTGGCGTTGCCGTCAACCGCAGGCATGAGAGACGTTCCTTTGAAATCCACCTGCGTGGTGCCGCCACGATCACGGTAGTCCACCGCTTGCGTGGTACGCTCCACTACATTCACGCGGTAAACAGGAACATTGCCGTTCTGCTGGTCGTCAGCATTGGACTGAGCATCTGGTTTTTGAGCGTCCTGAGGCGAGTTGGTCTCCGTGGAACTCTGGCTTGACGGAGGTGGATTCTGATTGTCCGGCGTGGATGGCGCGGCGCCTTGCTGGGCGGTGAGTGGCAGAAAGGTAAAAGCGGAGAGAGCCAGTGAAAGAACGAAGTTCGTTTTCATGCGCAAGTTCCTGCTTGAAATATATTCATGTGCGTATATAGATGAGGCAGTTCGTCCCAGCGTTATCTGAGAAAACATTTAATGCAGGTAAGGCGAATCAGGTCTGGACAGAGAAAACGCGGTTCTCGCAATCAGCGCACTTGGAAGGTAATGTCAGCGTAAAACCGGTCGGGTTTGCCATGATTCATGTATGGACGAAAACGCCACTGCTTCAAAGCGGCGACTCCGGCCGTATAAAGCGCAGGCGCAACTTTGTTCTGGTTCTGGACCGACTGGACTCTCCCGGCTTCATCCACCGAAATCCGCAACGCAAATTTAGTTCCTTTGCGCGCTTTGCCCGGCGGGACTACGGCTTCTACTACGCGGGTAGCCAGCTTGCGCGCTTCCGCATCACTCAAAATCGGTATGGGGTTCTCAATTCGGGTGGAAAATGCGAATGTCAGCACTGCTTCCATTTGCGACGGGCCGCCATTGTTATAGGGCTTGTATTGCCAGCGCAAAAGCTGCTCGCGAGCTGCCTGATTCAGCTCCAGGTTATTCGAGACCAGAGGCCAAACTTCACGTACGTGTCCAGAGCGATCAACGGAGACATAGACGCTGATTAATCCTTCAGTCTTTCCTTCGCGCACCGCGGGCCACACAATGGCCGGGGTGTTAACAGCCAAAGCCCGCGATGAAGCTTCCGTCACCTGGATGGTCTTTATTTGGTCCGTGGCAGACGTTGGGACGTCAACGGCGAAAAGGCTTTCCTCGGGGCTAGCAAGCTCAACAAGCTGGGTGATCTTTGCTGTCAACACTAATCCGGGTTCAAACTCCGCTTTAATGGTCCGCGCAACCATCTTCTTCTTGAACGGCAGATAGCTGTCAAACTGCGCTTTGTATCCGGGTGTGATCGCGGCCTGCAGTAGCCCACCTTTGCCGCCAAAACAAAAAGCCATGCCCAGGTTGTTTTGCGCCGGGGCGGTTCCCACTTTAATTTGCATGTTCAAACAAGAGTTTGATTTGGCTGAATCCTCCGGGATCTCCAGTTGTCCCTGCATCGCTTTGAGCTGGTCCGCCATGGGCAACGGATCAAACAGGGCGGTGACCAGATCATGCAGCCAGAAAGGATAGTAGTCCCCAGTAAGTTTTTCAGAAACCTTGTCGCCATTGACGATCAAAGTCTGGGCAAATCCGGCGGACTGCACGGTGCGCCGCCATTTTTCCGGCGAAACCCAAAACTCTTCCACATCAGCCGCGTACTCCGGCTTGGCCGCGCCGGCGTTCGCGATGTGTGCCTTCAAATGGAATGGAGCGCCACCGGCAAGCGTGAGCCTGCTCTGCTGCACCGCGTTCTCGACAGCTTGAGCGATGGAAACAACTTTGTCCCCGGCTCCCTGCGCCGTCAGAGGCACAGCCAGCAAAGAGACGAGCACCAGACACAAAAGCCGCCAGGTCCTCATGCTTTTTTTTCTTCGAGCGTGGAAAGAAACTGCCGGGCTTCGCGGGCATTGTAGGTTTTGTTATAGATAGGCGATTCCGGTTCTTGCAGACGTCCCCCTTCGCGGAGCGATCCGGTATCGACCGCGGCAAAGCCGATTTCCTCAATCAATCTCGCGACGATTTTTTTCGCCTCCTCATCGTCGCCGGCAAGATAGATTGTATGCCGCTCGTCCATGGGCAGGTCTTTGCGGCCACGGCCGGCCAGATGGACGTAATAAATGGTATTGAAGGCTTTTACCAGTCGCGATCCGGGCATCCGCTTCAGGACTTCCTCCGATGAGGTGGATCCGCCCAGATCGTAAAATCCGCCGTCGGGCCGATAGGGGTTCATGGCGTCAATTACGATTTTGTTGCGAAGCAGCTCCGGTTCAGGCAGGGCCTCAGGCGAGCGCCACGGAACGGCGAGCAATATTACGTCGCCAAAGCGGGCGGCATCGCGGATCGTCATGGCATTTGCCTGCGGACCAAGCTCAATGATCAGTTCGCGCAGAGAATCCGGTCCGCGCGAGTTGCTAACGGCCACGTCATGTCCGGCGGCCACAAAAAGCCGCGCCGCAGTGGCGCCAATGTTACCTGCTCCCAGGATCCCGATCTTCATGCCATGCTCCGGTAAAAGAATCCTTGATTTTCTAATCCAGCAACCATTAAAGCAGAAATTATACCGGTTCAAAACTGCACAATCTGACAGATCGGTTCTTCGTAAATCGCTCAAAATATGATTCTTGCCTCGCGTTCCGCCACACTCCTGAAAGGCGTCTTTACATTTCTTTATTTTTTCCTTGGCAATGTTTGGCGGATGCGTATAATCGCCGCAACCTAGTTCTAACCATGTGGGGAAAAAAACTGCGTGAGTGTGGTTTGAAAATGATCGGAACTCCAGGGGCGGTTCCGGCAGAATCAGACAGATCACAGAAGTGCGTCCGTCGGAGCGGATAGATTCTCACCTTCTTCTGCCCGAAGAAAGCAACACCATTATGTGTGGCATCCTCGGGTATACGCACGTCCGCAGACGTCTGCCGCTCGGCGTGATGGACGCGGCGCTTGCGTCTCTCACACATCGCGGGCCGGACCACCAGGGCCGTTTTGAATCAGAACTCATCTCGCTGGGCGCCACGCGCCTGCGCGTTGTTGACCTGGAAAGCGGTGACCAGCCGCTGATCAGCCCTGATGGCGACGTGATCATCGTATTCAACGGCGAAATTTTCAATCACCACGAACTGCGGCTGGAACTGGAAGCCGCCGGCGCGGTCTTTGAAACGCATTGCGATACTGAAGTGGTTCTCCACGCGTTCCTCAAATGGGGAAGCGACTGCTTTTCCCATTTCTGCGGGATGTTCGGCATCGCCATCTGGGTGCAATCAGAGCGGCGGCTGATTCTTTCTCGCGACCGCATGGGCATCAAGCCGCTGTATTACGCAGAGCACAATGGCGAGCTTCTTTTTGGTTCAGAGCTGAAGTGCATCTTTGCCCATCCTGAGGTTCCGCGCAATCTCTGCATGGCCGGACTGAACTGCTATCTCAGCCTGAATTATGTGCCTGCGCCTTACACTCTGGTGGAAGGCATCCGCAAGCTTCTACCGGGACATGTGATGGAGTGGCGCAATGGCACCATGCACATGCAATCCTATGTGCGGAAGGGAACTCCCCCCGTTGCGCCGCGCTCGATTGCCGAAGCCACGGAAGAACTGGATGATCTGCTGCAAAAATCCGTGCGCGAGCAGCTGATGTCAGACGTTCCCGTCGGCATATGGCTGAGCGGCGGCCTGGACTCATCCACCATCCTGCGCTATGCCGCTGAGGTGGGCGCCACGGAATTGCGTACTTTCTCCATCACCTTTAAAGGACGCTCGTTTGATGAGAGCGCGTCCATCGCCGAAACTTCCCGCCACTTTGGCAGCAAGCATACCGAGTTTGACCTGGATGAAACGGCCGATCTGGAAAATGCCATTGAGAAGATGGCGTTTTACTCTGACGAGCCCAGCGCCGACGCTGGCGCACTGCCCGCATGGTTCCTGGCAAAGATGAGCAGCAAGGATGTAACGGTGGTGCTGACCGGGGAAGGCGCTGACGAGCTTTTTGCCGGCTATCTTACCTACAAAGCCGACCGCTATGCCGCCACGGCTCGCCGTGTGCCCGCTGGTTTGCGCCGCGCCGCGCTCAAGTGCGCGGGTTTTTTGCCGGTTTCCGACGACAAGATCAGCTTTGAATACAAGCTCAAACGCTTTCTGCAGGGCTCTCTGCTTTCGCCGGAGATGGCGCACATTTTTTGGAACGGGACGTTTAACGAAACTCAAAAACGCCAGTTCTTCCGCTTCGCCGATGCCGATCCGCTGGATTCAGTCCTGAAAAAAATGGGCGGCGGGCCGGGCTTGCAGCGTTATCTAGACTTTGACCAGCGTTACTACCTGGCTGACGACATCCTTTATAAGGTCGATCGTATGAGCATGGCGCACTCGCTGGAAGCGCGTCCGCCATTTCTGGATCCGCGCATCGTGGATTTTGCCGCGCGCCTGCCGGAAAAGTTCAAGCTGAATGGATCGCAATCGAAATACGTTTTGCGCCGATTGATGCAGGACAAGCTTTCGCCCAACGTTCTGCGCCGGCCAAAAATTGGTTTTGACATTCCCGTCCACGATTGGTTCCGCAGCGTGCTGCGGCCCATGCTGCTGGACACGCTTTCAGAAGACGCCGTGCGCGCGACCGGGCTGTTCAACTGGAACGCCATGGAGCAGTTGATCAGCGATCATCTGGAGCGAAAAGCAAATCTGGGGTATCACTTATGGGGTTTGATGGTCTTGTTGTTGTGGATGAAGCAGTGGAACGTGAGCCTGGGGAGCAGCGAAGCGACTCCGAGCGAAGCCGTCCCCACGGTGCTCGATCAGGTTGGATCGTTGTAGCCGCGGCCTGCTTCGTCTTCCTGATAAATATCGCCAGCCCGCCGCGCCTGATGGACGACGTGGACGCCGTGCAGGCGCAGATCGCCCGCAACATGCTTGTCTCCGGTGACTATGTAACCGCGCGCCTGGATGGCGTCTCCTATTTGGAAAAAGCGCCGCTGGTTTATTGGATGATGGCGGCATCTTACAAAATCTTTGGCGTGCATGACTGGGCGGCGCGGCTGCCGCTGGCCCTGGCCGTGGTCCTGCTGTGCTTCGTCACCTATCGCTTCGGCCGCTGGGCGTTCGATGATCGAGGAGGAATGTTCGCGGGAATCATTCTTGCCACTTCCGTAGGACTCTTTCTCTTTACGCGCATCCTGATTCCGGACGCCATGCTCACGCTCACCATCACCGGCGCCATCTGGGCATGGCTGCGCCTGCTTGAGCCCGATGAAGAACATGCATATCGCTGGGCCGTGATCATGGGCCTCTGCTTTGGCACAGGGCTGCTGCTCAAGGGACTGATCGCCATTGTATTTCCGGTGCTAGCCGGCTTGGCTTTTATGGCGGTGACGCGCCAGTTGTTCCGCAGAGCTGCATGGAAAAAGCTTGACCTATGGCTGGTGGCCGCCATTGCCGTATTAATTGCCGCGCCGTGGCACATTCTGGCCGCGGTCAACAACCCGCCCGCATTTGCGTATTCGCTGCATAGCGGCCCGGGCGAATATCGGGGATTTTTCTGGTTTTATTTTTTTAACGAACACCTTTTGCGCTTCCTGAACATGCGTTACCCGCGCGACTACAACACGGTGCCGCGCGTGTGGTTCTGGCTGCTGAATCTTGTCTGGCTGTTTCCCTGGTCAGCCTACCTGCCAGCAGCATTGAAAGAATCTTACCGCGAGCCATCCCGTGCCAGCCGCGCGCGGCTGATGGCAGTTTGCTGGATCGGCGTGGTCATGGTGTTCTTTACTTTTTCCACCACGCAAGAGTATTACTCCATGCCGATCTATCCCGCGCTGGCGCTGATGCTTGGCTCAGCAATGGCCTCAGGCGACACGCGCGTGCGCGCTGGCACTTGGATATTGCAGGGCGTCTCAGCCGTAGTTGGTTGCGCGCTGGCAATCATCCTCATCATGGTTTGGCGGCTGCCCGCGAACGGCGACATTGCGCAGGCCCTCACGCAACATCCGGAGATGTACACGCTTTCCATGGGACACATGGGCGATCTCACGCTCAATGCGTTTGCCTATTTGAAGCTGCCGCTGGCGCTGGCCGTGGTTGCGTTTACAGCTATCGCGGCGGGACTAACGCTGTGGCGCAACAACATCACCAGAACAGTCTTGGCAGTCGCCATTG
>JBAVUZ010000442.1:0-1807 GCA_049697035.1 Candidatus Angelobacter sp.
TTCCCGGAGAAAGATGTTGCGCGGCTCCATAGGACAGCAACGTTGCGACAGGCACTTTTACAAAGGTGCTCAGGGCGTTCCAGATCAGGTCGAAGACAGGGATCTTGTCAGCAAAAAACTCTATTGCGAAAAGCACTGCACAGACCAGGATTACGGGCCATGATCCCAGCATATGCAGCGCAGGCGGCAATTGAAACGCATGTGCATGAGAAAGCAGTCCCAGGGTGGCAACCGTCGCATAAACATTCAGCCCGGAAGCGAAGCTGGCGGCAATCACTACCGCTAAAATCTCATTGCTGGTGAAGGAAGGCATCGTGAAGATCTTGCCCCAAAAGAAAAAGGCCGCCAAAGGCGGCCATTTTAGTAAACAATTGATTCTAAACAGCTTACAGAGTACTCTCAATTTCAAAACCCCAGGCTTCAAGGAGGGGTTCTGGTATGTACTTGCTGTTTTTATTTCTGCGCGCCCACTCGCGGAGGCGAGTAGACCGGATGTATTGATCAGGCGTCAGCTTGAATTCCTTGACTGCCTGCTCAAAGGAGGTGACAACGGGGATGACTGGCCCGATGGGCTCAGGCTTGCCCCAGTTTGGATTACCGCGTCGCCTTGCCATATTAGATTTCGCCCTGCCTTTAGGTAGAAGAGTGCTTACACATTATGACTTACCCTTTGGATTCCCAGAATGCGTCTTTGGTTTCAATACTTAATGGAAAAACTGACATCAACCAACCTTACTCTGGGAACCGAAGCTCACTGAAAAACCATTTATTATAGGCGACTTTTTTCCACTTTGCAATGCTTTTTATCGCCCGATTAACGCCTTTTCTTCGTATTTACATCTTTTTCCACAGGGAAACTTTCCGTTTGTCTCCACAGCAGGCTCCTCACAAGAACTTATCAGCTGTTCAATACAGCACACCTTTCTCTTATCGACCCGGCCTGCTCCTTCGCTCATCCACCCCAAATCGTCTTCTCTAGTATGATGGTGTGCCGTGAGTTAACCCTTATTCTCACAGGAGGCAAGAATGAAGTTCGTGGCGCGTGTTGTTGCGACAGTAATTCTGGGGTCCCTTATTTTCATACAGGCTTTTGCGGAAGATTCCGCCAACTCTTCCAGTTCGACTATTACCGAGCCCAGCGCCCCAAACGCTACTGGCAGCTCCGCCGCCTATTTGGCGCCATTCATCCCACAAGCCGCAACCGCGCCAGCCAAGACCAAAACCAAAACTGACAGCAATGGCGACAGCTATCCTGCGGTTGATCTCTTTGCCGGCTATTCCTACATTCGCTTTAGGACTGACGCCGGCACTGAAGAGACTTTCAACGTGCATGGATTCACGGGCGCTTTGGCCGGAAATGTAAATCGCTGGTTCAGTCTGGTGGGTGATTTTGGCGTTTATCGTATCAAGGACCTGCCGCCTTCCGTCACCGGCAGCGCATATACATTTCTTTTTGGACCGCAATTTTCCCATCGTGGCGAACACTGGACGCCATTCGTTCACGCGCTTTTCGGTGCCACCCGGCTAGCGGATATTCAAGCTACCACCGTCCCAACCGGCTCTGCTTTTTTCAATCGATCGTTTTCCCAGAACTCATTTGCCACCGCCCTCGGCGGCGGGCTTGACGTAAACTTCAATAAGCATGTTGGCGTACGTATATTCCAGCTGGAGTATCTGCTGACCAAGTTCACTGATGGCGGCGACAATAAGCAAAACAATCTGCGCGCTTCTGCCGGTTTGGTATTGCATTTCGGCGGCAATCCGCCGCCTCCTCCGCCCAACCACCCGCCGACCGTCACTCTCAGCG
>JBAVUZ010000443.1:0-5570 GCA_049697035.1 Candidatus Angelobacter sp.
CGGCTCATCCGACGAGCGCAGCCTGCACCGCTTCCACTGCGGCGACAAAATCTTTTACATCTTCAGCGCAGGATACAAAGGAAAGCGCCCGGCAGATGTGAACCGGATCATCAATTCGTTCCAGGTGGTGAATCCGGCGCACCAGTAGTACTCAGCATTCAGGCAAGGCACTTCGCCGCAGATTGCGCTGAAGGCCGCAGATCAAAAACCACGCTGGCGTGGACGCGAATCAACGCGAAAACACGCGAATCCTATTCAGGTTTTATTCGTGTGCATTCGCGAAATTCGCGGCTACCCGTGTTTAACCTGCGCTCCTCTGTGGTACTGGCGGCACCGCACTAAAGCACGGCGGTTTCATGCAGCAGTTCGCCGCGCGCAAAGCGTTCAAAACTCAGGACACCAACATCATCTACTACATTCGTTTTTCCCTGCAAAATCAGGTCCGTCAGTATTTTACCCGTAGCCGGTGAGTGCATTACGCCGTGGCCACTAAACCCATTGGCCAGGAAAAAGCTGGGAACGGCGGCAACAGGACCAAGAATGCAATGATGATCGGGCGTCATCTCATATAATCCAGCCCAGGCGCGCTTGGGATTAATTGGAAGGTTCTCAAAGGCAGGCACGCGATCGGCGGCATGCATGAGAATCTTCTCGATAAACGAAGGTTCGAAATCGGTCTTGTATCCAGCCGTTTCCTCGGGATCGTTCCATGCCAGCAGAAAACCGCGGCCTTCCGGCCGGAAATGGAAGCCGGTGCTCATATCGATGACCATGGGCGAGGTATGCGGAAAGTCAGAAAAAGGCTCAGAAGGGACAAGCATGCGGCGCAGCGGTTCAACCGGCAGATTGATACCGACGAATTTTGCGATTTGTGCCGCCCATGCGCCAGCGGCGTTGACCACCGAGCGCGTTGAGATCGGCTCGCGCGTCGTCTCTACCCGGAATGTCCCTTGCTGATCTGTGGCGATGGCGGTGACTTCAGTCTTCTTCCACAACGTTGCGCCGTGTTCCACGGCGGAGGCCATGAAGCCGTTCATCACGCTGTAAGGATCGACAAAGCCGTCGGTGGAGCAGAAGCTGCCACCGAGAACGTCATCGGACCGGAGTTGCGGCAGCATGGCACGAATTTCTTCGGCGGGGAGCAGACGAGCGGTCGTCAAGCCGAGTTTTTTCTGTCGCTCGAAGTTGTCCCGCAGATACGCGAGGTGTGAGTCTTTGGTCGCTAGGAAAAGATAACCCTGCGGGCGGTAATCAGCAGGATGGCCGACGACTTCTTCAAATTTGGCATAGAAGGGAATCGAGTACAGCGACATCTGAATATTCACGGGCGTGGAGAACTGGGCGCGAACGCCGCCCATGCTCTTGCCGGTGGAACCCTTGCCCTGCGAGCTTTCCCTCTCGATCACCAGCACGTTTTTGCAGCCAGCATGCGTGAGATGCCAGGCGATGCTGGAACCGACAATGCCGCCGCCGATAATGACTACGTCCGCCGTATGCATGCTATTTAGGTTTTAACGCCTCCCATTGCCTGAACAGGGCCTGCGCCTGCGCCATGGTCTTTTCCGCGGCTTGGGATGCCTGGGTTGTGGGAGCAGTATCCGCGCTATCCACGTTAACGATGAGTTGCGACAAATTGCCGATGAGCCGCGAGAATGGAGGTTGCTGGCCCGGCGCAGCTGGCGTTTCCGGTTCACCAGGACGCGGGCGCGCACCAGCAAGTTTCTTTTCATCGTCTGCGGTTATCTTTCCAGTTTGGGCTGCAGCGTGAATTTCTTCCACAGCTTGGTTTGCCTGTCGCAAAGCCTGGACAAGTTTCGACTCCAGCAAAAATTGCTTTTCCAAATCCTGAGGCGTTGTTTTGACGCGAGGGTCCATAGTGAGCTTGAAGGGCTGCGTGTACGTCTTTCCGTCGACAGTGAGCTTTACTTGATAAGAGCCGGGAAGCGCCTGCGGCCCGGACGGTTCACGCGGCACATCACCCCCAGCAACGGTAAACATGCTGTATCCGGGCTGGGCGACAGGAGGCGCGGAGTAACGAACGTCCCAGATGAAGCGATGCATTCCGGCTGCCGGTGAGAGCGGCCCTTCCGGCTTAAACCAATACATGGGAAATGCCGGCGGTGTTGGCGGATGGAATGGCTGGTCTTTGCTGGAATACGAACGAACGACTTGGCCTTTTGCGTCCAGTACTTCAAGCTTTACTTCAGCTTGGGCGGACGACTTCAGGTAATAGTAGAAGATTGCTCCAGGCGGCGGATTCTCGCCTGCGGGCTCTTCCGGTGGCATAGGCGTATCTCCGTGAGTACTGGAGCGAATGCGCATCGCCGTTGACGGCTGAAAGAGATGTGCTCCCTCTGTTTTAATTTCGTCCGTTAGCTGCCGCAGGGGCGCGATGTCGTCAAGGATCCAAAACGCCCGGCCATGCGTCGCGATGACGAGGTCATTGTCTTTGATGACGAGATCATGCACAGGAGAAACCGGCAAATTGAGTTGAAGCGGCTGCCAGGAATCGCCATCGTTGATGGAGAAGTAAACACCGAGCTCCGTCCCGGCAAAGAGCAGTCCTTTCTTCACGCGATCCTCGCGGACCGAGCGCACATAAGCGCCATCGGCAATACCGTTGTTGATCCGCGTCCAGCTCTTTCCGAAATCGCGCGTACGGTAAATGTACGGGCCAATGTCATTCAGACGGTGGCGGTCAACCGCGGCATAAGCCGTGCCTGCGTTGAAGTGTGAAGCTTCAATAATGCTGATCTTGCTCCAATCAGAAATCCCTGACGGAGTGACGTTGTTCCAGGTCTTACCGCCGTCGCGCGTGAGCTGAATCAATCCGCTGTCTGTGCCTACCCAAATTTGTCCAGCATTTACCGGTGAAGGCGCGATGGTATAAACGACGCCGCGACCGCGCGCCTTGGCATTCTCAACAGTGACCGGTCCCTGATCGGAAGCCTTGGGGTCTGTGCCGGTGAGGTCTGGACTGATCTCTTCCCAGGTATTGCCGCGGTCGGTGCTGCGCAGCACGTATTGTGATCCGAAATAAAGTGTAGGGGGGGCCTGCGGAGAAAACACTACAGGAGATGTCCATGTATAACGATGCTCGGGATGAGCTTCGCCGAAATTGCGTATCGCATCTGGCGCAATGATCTGCGCCTGGCCCGTGCGACGATCATAGCGGAAGAGCTCTCCATAAGTCCCGCCGCCATAGATGATGTTGGAATCGGAAGGATCAGGAGCAATGTATCCGCTTTCGCCTGCCCCTGCGGGGTGCCAGTCCCGGAAGGTGATAGAGCCGTCATTGCTGCGGCTTAGGATAAAGACGCTGCCGCTATCCTGCTGCGCGCCGTAAACGTGGTAAGGGAAGTCATTATCAACGGCCACGTGATAGAACTGCGCCGTCGGCTGGTTATACCAACTGCTCCAGGTGTGGCCTGCGTCCACGCTGACGCCCGCGCCCTGGTCACTGCCAAAGATCATCCGCTGCGGATTTGTAGGATCGATCCAGAGGGCGTGATAGTCGTCGCCGCCGGGCGCGCCTTTGATGGCGACGAAAGTTTTTCCTGCATCCGTGGAACGATAGATGGAGACATTCGGAAGGTAAACTGTGTCCGGATTTTTGGGATCGACATACACCTCGCCGAAATACCAGAGCCGTCCGCGAATGCGCTGATCAGTTCCGGTGCGCGTCCATGTCTGGCCGCCGTCGTCTGATTTGAAAAGGCCGCCTTCTTTGGTGTCGATCAAGGCGTAAACGCGCTGGCCGTGAGTGCCGCGAGCAACGGCCAGACCAACACGGCCCCAATCGCCTTCAGGCAATCCGCCACCGGTCACAGGATTCCATGTTGCTCCGCCATTGGTCGATTTGTAGATTGCGCCGTTGGTTGTGACTGGAGGATAAGCGCTCCACGGCGGACGCTGGTCATGCAGCAGAGCGGCCCACATGGTTTGTGGATTGTCGGGGTCAAACGTGACGTCAATAGCGCCGGTATTTTCGTCTTTGAAAAGGACTTTCTGCCATGTCGCGCCTCCGTCCGTCGAACGGAAGACGCCGCGTTCTGCGCTGGGCCCATATGCAGTACCCATGGCCGCGACAAAGACGACATCAGGATTGTGCGGATCAATGGCAATGCGGCTGATATGTTGCGAGGCAGTGAGGCCAACGTTCTTCCACGTGCCGCCACCGTCAGTGGATTTATAAACGCCATTGCCATAGGTAAGGTCGGAGCGGAAATCGGATTCGCCGGTGCCGACATATATGACATCGGGACTCGAAGGCGCCACGGCTAGAGCGCCAATCGAAGAGACGGGCTGGCCGTCAAAGATGGGTTCCCAGGTGACGCCCCCGTTAGCTGTCTTCCACACGCCGCCACCTACGCCGCCAAAGTAATACACATTGGGCTGGCCCTCAACGCCGCTTACGGCAACGGTACGTCCGCCACGATGGGGGCCGATCATCCGCCAGCGCAGGCCGCTGTACAGGTTGGGATCGAGTTGCTGGGAATAAGCGAGGCCGGAGAAAAGGATAAGAAGCGCGCAAAGTGGGACGAAACGCACGAGAAAAGAAAAAAATCGCATAAGCAGAAGCATTGTATAGAAAATTCTGAAATCCCGAGCTAAGCGGGCTCCCTGTAGTCCAGAAGAAGTGTTTAAATTAGCAGCGGAAAGGAACAGATTGAAAAGCGAAATAACGATCCCTCACCCGCAAAGCACGCCGGTTCGTGATTTAGAAAAAAGCTCTGTTCTGGTAAATTCATTGGTACTCCATCCGGCAATTTCAAAAAGGGTCCTATGAAAATCAGGGAAATCCGTGTGCCCGGATATGAGCGCGTTGTGCTGGGCTCAGACGAGGTAGCAGGTTATCAGGGCATTATTGCGGTTCATTCCACAGCGCTGGGTCCGGCTGTTGGCGGCACGCGCTACTGGACCTATAACACAGAAGACGATGCGATGACCGACGTGCTGCGTCTGGCGCGGGGCATGACGTATAAGAATGCGCTTGCGGGATTGCCATTTGGCGGCGGGAAGTCCATCATCCTGCGCGATGGCAAAGCTGCCGACCGGGAACAGCTCTTCCGTGCGCATGGCCGGATGGTGAACAGCCTGGCGGGAAAATATTTTACCGCGGAAGACGTTGGCACCAGCCCATCGGACATGGAATTCATCCTGAAGGAAACCGAGTACGTAGGCGGGTTGCAGGGACGCTCGGGCGATCCTTCACCGCATACCGCGCGCGGAGTGTTTCGCGCGATGCAGGCAGCGGCAAAATACAAATGGGGAAGCGACGATCTGGCGGGAAAGACCGTCGCCATTCAGGGGTGTGGACACGTTGGGTATTTCCTGGCCGGCGAACTGACGCGTGTGGGAGCAAGGTTGGTCGTTACTGATGTCGACGCGGCCAAGGTAAAGCGAGTGGTGGACGATCACGGCGCAACTGCCGTCAGGCCGGAAGAAATTTACTCAGTCAACGCCGATATCTTTGCGCCGTGTGCTTTGGGCGGCATGCTGAATGACCAGACCATCCCTAAGCTAAAAGCGTCATTGGTGGCAGGCGCGGCCAACAATCAATTGCTGGA
>JBAVUZ010000444.1:0-9752 GCA_049697035.1 Candidatus Angelobacter sp.
GCTCCATACCGCTACAGAGTCGTTCCGGATTGAAATTGTCCTTCTGCACTTGATGCAAGCCGCTCGGCGCGCAAGTCGGCCTCGCGGCTGGCGATGTGGACAAAACTTGTCGAATCGCGGACTCGAAACTTGTGCGGCATTCTTTCTCCTGCGGCCCAACCCATCCCCGGCGCGAAAGTTGCTGCCATATCACACTGATTTACAAAAAAATCTCACAGCAACTAATACCGCGCCCGGTGTTCATACCCGCATAGCAACTTACCTTGGAGGGTGTGAAAGGAGCAGTTCCATGATTCGACGAAATTTAACGCATTTACTGACTCTGATTTTCTTTGGCTTAACTGCCAGCATGTGGGCGCAAAGCGCCGCCAACACAACGGATGTACAGAGTGATCGCAAAGACGTGCGGAGCGATCGCCGCGATTTAAACAAGGACCGCAAAGACATCCGCTCTGACCAGCGCGACCTGAACAAGGACCGGATTGACCGCAACAAAGACGCCCGCGACATCAACAAGGACCAGAGAGACATCGCCAAAGACCGGCGCGAGCGCAACCATGACCTGAAAAAAGGCGATACCGCTGATGCGTCCAAGGAGCAGAAAGACATCAACCACGATAAGCGCGATGTAAACCATGATCGGCGCGATTTGCGGGCTGATAATCGCGACATTCACAAAGACAAAAAAGACCTGCACGCGGACCGCAAAGACGCCCGTAAAGACAAGAAGGACATCCGCCATGACCGGCGCGATATCCATCGCGACAAGAAACGCGCATAGGGAAAGTACCTCTCCGTTGAAAGCCCTGGAAGAATGTCCGGGGCTTTTGTCTTATCATCGAGTCCGGTTCCGAGAAACTTCCGCGCGCCATATCAAAAATTCGTGAAATTCAGCGTGGTTGTTACGCCGGTACTTACGACGGCACTCTTTGTCTGGGTGGTGTGCCCCGATTGGCTCACCGCCACGGTGTAGTTGCCAATAGGGATCCAACTACTCGAGTAGGCCCCCGTCGAGTTGGTGATTACCATCAATGTCGTGGGCAGCAAGCCGCCGTTGAATGTAACGCTAGCGCCGCTGATCCCGGTCCCGCTTGAGTTTTTTACGGTTCCGCTGATTATTCCTGCGGTAGAAATGCTGAAATTGAGCGTGGTGTTTGAGCCCGGGCTCACAGTTGCCGACTTGCTCTGTGGCAGCCAGCCCGTTTTGGCGACTGTCACGGTGTACGTCCCGGCAGCGAGGGAAGAAAGCACATAGTTTCCAGAACTATCTGAAGTGGTGGAACTCCCGCTGGTACTGACCGTCACACCGGAAACAGCGCCGGAATTCGAGATATTGATCACTTTACCGGAGATTGTTCCCGTCAAGCCGGGCGTGGGAGTCGGCGTAGGAGTTGGGCTTGGTGTTGGTGTTGGTGTTGGAGTTGGAGTTGGAGTTGGAGTCGGAGTCGGAGTTGGTGTAGGCGTTGGAGTCGGTGTAGGCGTTGGAGTTGGAGTCGGCGTTGGGATCGCAGTTACTGTTACGGTCAAGGGGGACTTGAACACGACGCCGCTTGAGTCCCATGCCTGCACAACCACGTTATGTGTTCCTGAGGCTACAGCAGGGCTCACGTCGAGACTGGCGGCTGATGTCAGGTAAACCGAAACATTGTCGATGTAAATTCTCATCGCCGTAATCGGCAGCGTGGATTTGGCGGCCGCAATGAAGTGGACAGGCGAACTCACAGTGCTGCCTGGAGCCGGCGAACAAACATTCACTCCCACTGTGGTTGCTATACAACCGGCTGGGCTGAGATAAAAATTCATTTGCGTATTCAGGCTGTCGCTCACCGTCTCACTCTTGCTGCTGGTGTTCCAGCCGGAGCCTGATGCTGTGACCGAATAGCTTCCCGGAGGAACCGACAGCTGATAGCTTCCATCCGCGGCCGAGGTCGTGGAGGTGCTGCCCGTGTTCACCTTGATTCCCGCCACCGCAGCGCAACTCGACTGGTTACGGACTTTCCCGCTGATGGTACCCTTGCCGGAATTCGGAAAATTATTGTGATAAATCAGCGTGAACTGGTTCGTCGAGTCCGTCATGTACTGGTTCAGGTAAGGTGAATAGGTTTGCACCGAGATGCTGTTTGTCACCGGGTGAAATGTTATGATGCGCAGCCAGCCGTTGCCGCCATTCGTATAGTCCTGGTAATTGGCAAACATCTGGTTGACGAGATTTCCGTTGTCACCAATGTCCACGCGACGCGCGCCCGAGCCACCAGTGAAGTGGCCGCTGAGGAACATGATCACGTTTTTGTATTTCCTCAGACGCATCCAGACCGCCTGCCCTGTCGCATTACTTGCCGGCATGTCCTGGTCGTCACACAGGTCTTCGCGTGTGTTGTTCTTCAGGACAAAGGAATGGTCCACTACGATCACTTCCTTGTCCGGATTTGCCGCAAGGATGGACTCCGCCCAGTCCAGCGACGCGCTCGTAGGCCGGTACTCCAGCCCGATGAACAAATATTGCTGTCCATTGATGGTCAGCACGCCGTAGGAGTTTGCATTGCTTCCGGCGGGAAAGTTGCCCTTGAAATAAGCCTTGCCGGCGAAGCGCCCGGGACCGAACCATTGATTGAAGCCGGTGAGATCGCGGCTGACCTTGGGATTAAAACCGTTGTAATCATGATTGCCGATGGGCAGCAGGTAAGGAATGCCCGCGTTCTCCAGCAGGCGGAAAGCAGCATCAAGGTTCTGCAACTGTGCCGTGGAAGCGCCGTCATTGATGTTGTCGCCTTCAGAAAGCACCATCTGGATGTTCAGCGTTTTCTGGTTGTTCACGATCCATTGTGTCTGGCTGTTGAGCACCTGGGGAAAGTATCGTGTCTCATTTTGCGGATCTGGCAGAGCCACCACGGTGAAGTCGGGCGCAGTGCCTTGCGGATTTGCCGCCGTTGGAAGCAGAGCTATGAAGGTGAAAGCGATAAAGACACGGATAATGACTGCGAACCAGATGTTCGGAGGCCGTGCAGAATTGTTGAAAGACTTACTGACTTGGTTGGTTGGTACTATCTGGAGATTGCCTCCACTGTCTCTTCCGATGTTTTGAAGAGTCATAGTATGCGCTCCTTGCATGACTCACCTTAAGCGTAGGCCTTGCGGCCGGCGCTCTCCGTGATGACCGTCACCTGTGCGCACGTAGACACAGTATTAAGCGGAAGGGTTACAGCTTTGCCCGCTTGCGAGTCTTACATAGGATAAAGAGCACCACTGCCGTTAAGACCACCAGCTCGCTGGAACATGGATGGGAGACGTGACGAATATCACACTCTGCTAACGGCAGAGGAGATATTCTCATCGCCATGAGCTCTTCTCACAAAGGTAGCAGGGTCTTATGCGTGGATCATTCTGACGCGATTCTATTTGTCCGCCAAAGGATACTGGAGTCTGCAGGATATGATGTGCTTATAGCTTCTAACGTCGATCATGGACTCAACATTATCAAACGGAGCCACGTTGATGTTGCTGTGATCGACAACGAAATGCCGGCTATGCCCGGGCGGCAGCTTGCCCGAAAGATGAAACAACTGAACCGTAAACTTCCTATCTTGATGGTCAGCGGCTCGCCGCGGCCGATGGGAAAGGTCTCGATTGACGACTTCCTGATGAGGAGCGAAGGACTGGGAGCTTTGCTGGAAGCGGTCGATGCGCTCCTGGAAGTTGCGGTCTGAGTTTTCTCGCTACGGAGCAGGGTGCATCGTAAAAGCGTCTAAAAATGAAGAGGCTCCGGTTGCAGCCGGAGCCTCTGATTAACTCTTCCTGATTGTTTACTGTACGGTGATGGTCCGCGAATTCTTGAAGACTGCTCCGGTTGAATCCCAGGCTTGCACCACAAGGTTGTGCGTGCCTGCAGAAATAGCCAGCGAAGTATCGATGGAGCTTGCGTTCACGTTGTACTTCGACACACTGTCAACATAGATTCGCATCGTTGTGATCGGCGCAACGGAAGATTTTGCCGCCGCGGTCACCTGCACCGGAGCACCGGTAGTTGCGCCTGCCGTCGGCGAGCACACCGTCACACCCGCCGTTGCGGCGGAGCATCCGGCAACACCGCTACCAACAGTCAGACTCAGGGGTGTCTTGAAAACTGTCCCGCCGGAATCCCAGGCCTGCACCACCACGCTGTGCGTACCTGAGCCGACCGCGAGACTTACGTCGAGGCTCGCTGCTGAAGTGAGATATGCCGATACGCCATCTATGTAGATGCGCATCGCTGTAATTGGCAGGGTTGATTTGGCCGCCACGGTAAAGCGGACAGGAGATCCTACGGTGCTTCCGGCAGCCGGCGAGCACACAGTCACGCCATTGACGACTGCAGCACATCCTGAAGGAGTGGGAGTAGGTGTCGGTGTCGGGCTGGGTTTAGGCGTAGGGGTCGGTGTCGGAGTAGGCGCTCCCGAGAAAAAGTCAGCCATATCGGCGGCCGTCGCCGCCGCCCCAGGATAGGCGTTCATGCCAAGCGCATCCATCACGGTGCGTAACAGGTTCTGGTGCTGGTAAAGCGCGGTGGATTTGTAGTTCTTCTTAACGTTGGGGCCCAACATCAGGGCAGCAACGTGCCCGCCGCCGTGCGCTGTGTCTGTGCTGAAGCCTTCGTCGAACAGGATGATCAGGATTCCGTCCTGCTGGAATGCCGGATTGCTCAGCAGCGGAGCGATGTTGGCCTTCAGAAAGGCGTCCGCCGCTGCCAGTTTCTGCGCGTCAGAACATGTGCTCATGCCTGCTGGACAGTCATGCGCGTTGTTGTGCTGGTCAGGTGCAATAAAAGAAAAGTTGGGAAGCTGATTGTTGTTCAGGTCAGCGGCAAAATGTGTAAAGGGAACCAGATTCAACCGCTGCACGCTGCTGTTCACCACGTCAGAAAAGTACGACAGCGGATTATGGTGCCGGATATACGGGTACACGTCGCCTCCGGTATAGCCCACTGAAGGAAGCGATTGGGCATAACTCTTCCAGGTTTTCGCCGCGGTAAGCATGTGGCGCACGATGTTGTCGGCGCTGATGGTTGCGGTATAGCCGTCATTATTTGTGATGATCTGGCCGGCTGTCAGCTCCAGATAGTTGCCAATGGAGGGATGAGTGTTTGCGTAATACTGGGTCGCCAGCACGTTCTGCGAAGCCAGGCTGTTGAAATATGGCATTGCAGTGCTGCCTACAACGCTGGAGTAGCTATGGTTTTCTTCAAGCACAACAACTACATGATTTGATTTTGGTACCTGGGCATGGAGTGCTCCGGGCAGGATCAGCAGAAGAAGAGCAAAAAATATCTGCTTTGCACAAAACAACTTGTTCACTAAAACTCCTGAAATATGCGGATTTTCGGCTGTGAGTTGAGGCTATTGATGCATCTACTCTGCTTGAATAGGAGCAAGCCCTTAACTCAACAATGAAAAGGACTAAAGGCGCTTAATCCCAATGGGTGATATTGAGCCTGCTGGGACGGCGGGGCAGTTGTGAGTATGGAGACCAAATTCAAGAATTTAGAGAAAAAGAAAAGGTCCCAAACCGGGAACGGAAGGGGACCTTTTGTCTTAGAGCGTCTTGGCCTATTGCACGTGGATAGTCAGCGGCGTTTTGAATACAGCACCGGTTGAATCCCAAGCCTGCACCACAACCGAGTGTGTTCCCGTGGCAAGGGCGACAGAAGTATCCAGCGAACTGGCGTCCACAGTGAATTTCGAAATGTTATCGACATAAATCCGCATCGCCGTAATCAGATGCGTGG
Source organism: Candidatus Angelobacter sp. (assembly GCA_049697035.1). Classification (GTDB taxonomy): domain Bacteria; phylum Acidobacteriota; class Terriglobia; order Terriglobales; family Acidobacteriaceae; genus Angelobacter. The sequence continues at coordinate 5,759 of JBAVUZ010000444.1, forward strand.
ACTTTGCAGCGGCCACAAAATGAACAGGCGATGCCACCGTGCTTCCCGCCGTCGGCGAACACACTGTCACACCTGTAGTCGTTGCCGTGCAGCCGCTGGGCGAAGGGGGCGGAGGTGCCGTGCCAAACATATCCGTCATATCGGCCGAGCTGCCGGCGATGCCAGGATAGCTGTGTACACCCAGCGCATCGAGAGTGGTACGCAGCACATTCTGGTGCTGATAGAAAGCTGTGGACTTGAAGCCTTTCTTCACTCCGGGCCCCACCGCAAGAGCGACTACATGCCCGCCGCCGTGCGCGGTGTCCGTGTTGAAGCCTTCGTCAAAGACAAGGATCAGGATCCCATCCTGCTGGAATCCAGGATTATTGAATAGTGGTCCAATATTGTTCTTGAGCCAGGCGTCTGCAGTGGCCAGCTTCACGTCATTGGTGCAGCCGGTGGGCGACGTAGGACAGTCATGTGCATTGTGGTTCTGGTTTGGCACCACAAAGGAATAATTTGGCAGCTGATTGTTGCTGAGATCGGTAGCGAAGTGCGTGAAGGGAACCAGGTTCAGCCGCTGCACGCTGCTGTCGGCCACGTCAGTGAAGTAAGTCAGCGGATTATGGTGGCGTATGTACGGATATTGGTCGCCGCCAATATAGCCCACGGAAGGCAGGCTCTCAGCATAGCTCTTCCACGTTTTTCCGGCAGTCAGCAGATGGCGCACAATGTTGTCGACGTTCACCGTGGTATTCAATGAGTCATTGCTGGTAACAAGCTGTCCTGCCGTCAACATAAAGTAGTTGCCGATGGAAGGATGCACGTTGGCGTAATACTGCGTTGCCAGCGCATTCTGTTGCGCCAGACTGTTCAGGTACGGCATCGAAGGGCTGCCGATAACAGCCGGATAACTCTGGTTTTCCTCCAGTACGACAACAACGTGGTTCGATTGTGGTATTTGCGCGGTCAGCAGCGCGGGCACGAAAATGGCGATCAACAACAGGACTAGTTTCTTCAAACGGGACTCCCGGGGATTTGATTTTGCACAAATCGACGAAAGTGGCGACTACGGATTTGCCGGCGGACCGGCGCGTACGGCTCTTCCTGAAGTAGAAGCTCTGAACAGAGCAGAGGATGGCACGCGCCGCGAGAAAAACATTTTGCGACGAGGCATCTTAATCCACTGGTAGTACATTTTGTGGGCCTTTTGGTCGCGGTATTTCGGTATAACTTTGATGTGGCATCTTGGGCGGCTATTGCTGTTGAGCTGCGGGATGACTCGCAACCATGAATCGCAGGAGTCGGAGAAACCATTCATGTCGAAAATCATGAGCATGTGGCAAGCGATCGCGGAGCACGTTCCTGACGGAGCGAGCGTGGCGCTGGGTCTGCAGATGGAGCAGATGATCCCGTTTGCCGCCGGACACGAAATTATGCGGCAGAAGAAACGCGGACTGCGGCTGATTGGGCCAATCTCCGACATTCTGTTTGACCAGATGATTGGCGCAGGCTGCGTGGAAGATGTGGTGGCGGCTTGGGTGGGCAACGTGATGATGGGCTCGGCGTATAACTTCCGCCATGCCACAGAGGTGGAGAATCCCGGCAAGCCGGGCGAAAAGCTGCGCGTCTTTAACATGACAAACTTCACGCTGGCGTTGGCGCTGCAGGCCGGAGCCATGGGCGTGCCGTTTCTGCCGACGCGGACCGCCATGGGCAGCGACGTCCCAAAGGGCAATCATTTTTTCTACCAGATTATTTCTCCGTTTGAGCCGAAGGAGACTTTGCTGGCGGTGCGGGCGCTGGTGCCCGACGTGGCGATAGTCCACCTGCAACGCGCAGACAAAAACGGCAACGCGCATTGCTGGGGAAATTTTGGTGTGATGCTGGAAGGCGTCCGCGCGGCGAAGAAGGTGATTGTCTGCGCGGAAGAGATCGTGGATGAAGATGTGATTTCCAGCGATCCTAACCGCACCGTAATCCCCGGATTTCTGGTGGCGGCGGTGGTCGAATGTCCGCTGGGAGCGCATCCTTCACCAGTGCAGGGCTACTATAAGAGAGACGATGCTTTCTTCCAGCAGTATCATGCGGAAACCAAAACCCAGGGCGACTTTAATGCCTGGGCGCAGAAATGGGTGAACGGAGTGGCTGATCGCGGTGAGTACGCGAAACAGCTGGGGCAGCCGCGTGTGGAAGAGCTAGGCGTGAAGCAGCACGCGTATGCGGCAAAGACGGATTATGGCTATTGAAAAAGTCTCTTGATCGACAGGGGGTTAAGGATGGAAAAAATAGAACGGCGTTCAATACTTAAGGCGGCAATAGCTGCGTTTCCGTTGGCCGTATTGCAGCAATCCTTAGCAATTTCAATGCCTGACGACCCACATCTTGTGGCGTCGGGCGCAGACCGGTTTGGCGAGCACCATAAGGGACCGCGGGCGGACAGCCATCTTGATTTCAAAATCGGCACCCAGGACACGAACGGCGGACTCTTCCTTTTGGAGCACACCAACATGACAAGGGGCGGCCCACCGCGCCACCTGCACTACGAGCAAGAGGAGTGGTTTTATCTAATAGAGGGCGGCGAGGTGCTCATTGAAATTGGCCAGGAGAAGATGCGGCTGAAGCCCGGCGATTCCGTCCTTGCGCCGAGAAAGGTGCCTCATGCATGGGCCTACATCGGCGACAAGCCGGGCAGGATGCTGCTGGCCTTTGCTCCGGCGGGAAAGATGGAAGCATTTTTCAGAGAGACCAGCAAGCCGGGAAACCACTTTGGGGACGCGAAGCTGTTGCGTGATCACGGTATGGAACTCGTGGGTCCGCCGCTGTTGACATAGATCTCAGGGTCATCACTCGGTGGTTGAGGTTCCCAAAGTCCCAGGCCGGCTCTACTTTGTGGTAAAGCCCGGAACGAAGATGTATCCTGTAAGGATATTAACGAACGTACGTTCGGATGACCACGAACGCTTTTAGTCATGAAAAAAGAACTCATTGAACTCCGGGTGAACGGACGCAAGCACGAGCTGGCGATTGAGCCGAGCGATCTGCTGCTGGACGTTTTGCGCCAGGAGCTGGATTTTACGGGATCGAAGCGCGGGTGCGATGATTCGTCGTGCGGGGCGTGTACCGTGCTGGTGGATGGTGTCCCGACGCTGAGCTGCACCATGCTGGCAATGAGCTGCGCGTCGGACGAACAAGACGGCCCGGACATCACGACCGTGGAAGGCATAGCTGACCACGGCGCGCTCGCGGCCATCCAGAAAGCTTATGGCGACTGGGGCGGCGCACAATGTGGCTTCTGCACGCCGGGGTTCATGGTCACGGTAAAGGCGCTGCTGGACCGCAATCCGGAGCCGAGCGAAGAAGAGATCAAGCACGCTCTGAGCGGAAATTTGTGCCGCTGCACCGGATACACGCAGATGTATCAGGCGATCAAGGCGGCGATCAAGGCGGAGCAGGCAAACCGTTAGCTTCCACCACGGAGGCACGGGGACACGGAGAAAAGCTTTGGGTCGGGGGAAATATGTCTGAATTTTCGGTAATCGGAAAACGCGTTGCCCTCGTCGATTCGGCGGGCAAGACCACGGGCCAGGGCAAATACACGGATGACCTGTCAGTGCCTGGGATGCTGACCGGCAAAATCCTGCATTCGCCGTATCCGCATGCGCGGATCAAGAAGATTGACACGTCGAAGGCCGAAGCGGTGGACGGCGTGGTCTGCGTGGTGATCGGTCCGGACGCGCCGAACAAGTACGGCATCCTGCCCGTTGGTCATGACGAAACGGCGCTGGCCGTCGAAAAAGTGCGGTACGTGGGTGACAACGTGGCGTGTGTCGTCGCAACGTCGGAGTCGATTGCGGAGCGCGCGCTGGAGCTGATTGAGGTCGAATATGAGCAGCTTCCGGCGTGGTTTGATCCGGAAGACTCGATGAAGGCGGAGAAGGACTGGATCCATCCGCAGCGGCCCAACAATATTGAGAAAGATTATCACCATGTGTTTGGCGATCCGGACAAAGGC
>JBAVUZ010000445.1:0-3658 GCA_049697035.1 Candidatus Angelobacter sp.
ATTTCCACCCAAGCTCACCCAATCCACCCAAGAATCGGCAGAGGGTCGCAACCCCAAAATGACCAAAACGCAACGGTTTCACCCGTTGCGTTTTGGTTTGAGGTTTGCGGTTAGAACCGCTAGAGCACTTCTGATTATAGCAAAATAAATACGAAAGGCGAGATTTTTATTTCAGACATCCGCGAAAGCCTAAGCGCCGCGCCCAAAAGCGTGCCTGACTCTTACAATCCCAGAGTCACGTACTGTGCGCGCTGCCATAGCCGATGACCGGCATGATGCCATTTCGTCTGAAAGAGCGCGCTGGCTTCTGCATAAAAATGATGGATCGCTACCTGCGCCTTCCTGAACGCCAGCCGGGGCGATTTCGCGTCGGCGCACATCCATGGATCATGCGTAGCCGGATCAAGTCCCAGTTTCTCGATCGTTTTGCAGATTTCGCATTTCATGGCTTTTGCTCTCCTAGGTAAGAACCCCTAACGCCTGGAAGAGTTGTGCAGCTCTGGATTTTTTCTTTCTCTGGCTTAACAAAACAAAATTGTTCCTTTCGTTTTCTTCAGGAATTGTGATTGAGCTGTTGAAGGGGCCACACCAACAAAGACAATTTAGAACCCCGACGCGCGAAAAAACCGCGCGCGTTTAGCCCGCTCGCTTTTTGCCTCTTGGTTGTTTCTTGCGCTGTTTGGCAAGTTCCTTTCTGCGTTCTTCGGCGTGAATAAAAACATCGTCAGGGTCGCGCAGTTCCTTGTCCCGTGCGTCCCTGACTTTGCCAAAACGGTACAGGTCGTCCGATTCGATGCCGTGCAGGATGCCGAGCACCTCTTCGTTGATTTCCGCCTGCAGCTCTTGCGCAAACGCCCGGTGCAGCCGGGTAAATTCAGCCCTGAAGACCCGGGTTCCCTGCAGTTCGCGGCAGGAGTCCACGATCCGGGCAAACGAAAGGTTGAGGCGATACAAAATGCGATAAATGTGGGCCTTCTGGGCAGCATCAAGGACAGCCATTGTGTCTCCATGTACAATCTTGCGAATATGATCTATCAATTATATGTTCGGAAGATCATAGAGCCGACACTGGAGGCATGTCCAGAGATATTGTTGTGAGATTTGGCAGGCGGATCCGGCAAATACGAAATGCAAAGGGCCTCAGCCAAACTGTATACGCAGAGCGGGTGGGAACCGACCAGGCAACGGTTTCACGGATTGAGAATGGCAAACAGGAGTCTTGCCTGAAGTTTATCGAACTCCTGGCAATGGGCCTCAAGACGCCACTGGGAGAACTGTTTAAGGATTTATGACACGATGAAACCAGAGAGGTGTGACAGATGAAGCAGCGACGGATCCTCCATCTGTCGCGCATGGCGCCCGTGAGTCAGGTACACTGAATCACCCAAATACATCCAGCAGAATTGGAGCCGTCCATGACCGCTACGTTGCTCTATCGCATCTCCGCATTTGTTCTGATCTTGTTTGCCGCCGGGCACACGCTTGGATTTATGAAATTCAAAGCGCCCACGCCGGAGGGCGTCGCGGTGCAGCAAGCCATGGACAACGTACGCTTCAACATTGGCGGTAAAAACCTTACCTACGGTGATTTCTATCGCGGCTTCGGCTTGTTCTGCACGGCCTATCTCCTGTTCGGCGCGTTTCTGGCCTGGCACCTGGGCACAATGGCCGGAAGCACTCCGCAGGCGATCGGCGCTCTGGGCTGGGTGTTCTTCGGACTGCAGGTCGTTGGTATCGGACTTAGCTGGAGATATTTTGTGCTGCCACCAACAATATTTTCCGCTGTGCTGGCGATCATGACTGGATGGGCCGCGTGGCTGGTTTCAGCCTGAGGCACGGCACATGGCTGCTGTCCTGCGTTCGCTGGCGGCGCGCAGATAAGGGCCGCGATTTTTGCGTTTCTGGTTCATGCAAATTCTTTACGTTGATAACATATTTAACAACCTGTCAACAGTCAGCAAAAGATGTGAAAGCTAATATGTTCCACCATGCACGATGACAATCTAACCATTGACGAACTGCCGCCGTCGGCAAACGGCGACGCAGTGTGGCGGCTGACCGGACCGCTTGTGATTACCTCGTTTTTTGAATTCCAGGAGCGAGTGCGCGCTGACAAATCAAAAGTGCTGGCACTGGATTTTTCCGGTGTTCCTTATATCGACTCCACCGGCATCGGCGCGCTGATGAGCATTTACGCGAGCCGGCAAAAGGATGGACGCCGCCTGCTGCTGGTGGCGGTGCAGCCGCGGGTCCGCGCGGCTTTGCAGATGACGAAAGTTGAACAGTTCTTCAGCTTCGCGGATACGCTGCCTGTGGGCAACTCCTGAACCACGTTCCTGTTCGCTCCTGAGCGCCAGGAGCCGGTCTACTCTCGTCCGCTGCCAAGCGTGCTGGGGCGCAGCGGCGTGCGCAGAATCATTATTCCGGAGATGTCCGAGAGCGAAAGGGATCTGCTCGACAAGAGTGCAAAAACTATCCGTGAAGCTGCGGCATAAAGCAAAAGAGCCGCCCAGAACCGAGCGGCTCGCCAGAAAACAAAATCTATTTGAAAAAGCTGTCGGCCTGCGCCAACCGCTTGTTGACCTCGTCCCAGTTCACCACGTTCCACCATGCTTTCAGGTAGTCGGGCCGTTTGTTCTGATATTTCAGGTAGTAGGCGTGCTCCCAAACATCATTTCCCAAAACGGGAAATTCGCCGTTGGAAATTGGATTGTCCTGGTTGGGAGTGGAGGTGATTTTGAATTCGCCGGACTTGGTTTTCACCAGCCACGCCCAGCCGCTGCCGAACTGATTGACGCCGGCGGATTCAAATTTCTCTTTGAAAGCGTCAAAGCTGCCGAAGGTTTTGTTGATGGCATCGGCAACCGCGCCGGTAGGACTGCCACCTTTTTTCGGGCCCATGATCTGCCAGAACATGGTGTGGTTCACGTGTCCGCCGCCGTTGTTGCGAATGACGCCGCGCACGTCTTCCGGCAGCGCGCTCAGGTTGCGCAGCAGTTCTTCTGGGCTCTTGCTTCCCAGTTCAGGATGTTTCTCAATTGCACCGTTCAGCTTGGTTACATAAGCCGCATGGTGCTTGTCATGGTGCAGGTGCATGGTTTGCTCGTCAATGTGCGGCTCCAGCGCGTTATACGCATAGGGCAGCGCCGGGACCTCATGTGCCGTTATTGTTCCTTGTGCCATTTCAACCACCTTTCATTTATGAATACCGGGGTCTACTATCTTGGATGACCTTGTGCTTGGCTGCGATGCTGCATTGTTACGGCGCTAAAACGCCTTGAATGCCAGCTCCAGCAAAGTTTTTTGCTCCATCTCATGCGCCGTGTGTGAACCCGTGGACGGACTCGACGATGGCGAACGTTTTACCGAGCGGAACGGCGCTCCGCGCGCCAGACGCTCCAATTGCGGCGCCAGGAAATTCAATGCGCCCATGTTGGCCGGCTCTTCCTGCACCCATAGAAATTCTCGCGCATTTTTGTGCTGCGCGAAGGCCGCTTCCAGTTCGCTTTCTGGCAGCGGGAAAAGCTGCTCCAGAAAAATGATGGCCGTCTTTGTGTCGTTGCGGCGCTTGCGTTCACGCCGCAGCTCATGCCCCACCTTTCCACTGCATGCAATGATGCGCTCGGCATTGGTTATTTCGCCGTCCTGGATCACGGTT
>JBAVUZ010000446.1:0-7357 GCA_049697035.1 Candidatus Angelobacter sp.
TTCAACGCCAGCAACCTGGTCTATCGCAAAGAAGCCCTGCTGGTTCCCGTGCCAGCCAATGCAGGCCAGCCACTAGCGCCGCAAGAGCCGGTCGTGGTGCCGGAGAAGCGAGCGTAGCAAGATCGCCGAGATGCGGGAAAGCGCGGTCATCGCGCGTGATCGCAAGCCCCCGGTGGCGATTCAACCTGGAATGGAAAAATCGCACCCCCAAGCTTTTTACACAGGCAGCTTGACGTCACCGGAGCGCCCCTTTTTATTGACAGAGCAGCAGTTCTGCTCAACAATGATCGGCACATACCCAAAGCTTTTCAATGGAGATAACTATGTCTGAAGTGCCGCACGATGGCGGAAGCCCGGTAGTGCGCAATATTTTGATGGTAGCTGGAGTGGTGTATTTGATCGGCACGGTGATCTTTATGGTTATGGCGCAGGGTCGCATGAATGACCTGGAGAAAAAGCAGGCTGCGACGCAGGCGGAGCTGACCAAGAAGATGACCGATTCCAACGCGCAGATGAAAGCCCAACTCAACGTGCTGGCAGACCGCGCGGGAATGAACCACAAAGAATTGAGCAAAAAGGCCCAGGAACTTCAGGCCAAAGAGCTTGAAACCGCGACGCGCTTGAAAGCCGATGAAGAGACCACCAAGCAGCAGATTGGCGCCGTGAATAATGAAGTGACCGGCGTGAAGGGTGAAGTGGTGAAGGTGAGTGCGGACGTGACCGATACCAGAAACGATCTGGCGGTGACCAAAGGAAAGCTGGACCATGCCATCGGCGATTTGAACAAGCATAGCGAATTGATTGCCACGTCGCATGACGAGCTGGAGATGCTCAAGCATCGCGGCGACCGCGATTATTTTGAGTTCACGTTGCACAAGGACAAGACGCCCACGCATCTCTCAATCGTGAGCCTGCAACTCAAGAAGACTGATCCCAAAAAGAGCAAGTTCACGCTGTATGTGCTGGCGGAAGACAAGAAGATTGAGAAGAAGGACCGGACCATCAACGAGCCGCTGCAGTTTTATACCGGGCGCGACCGCGCATTGTTTGAAGTGGTGGTGAACAGCGTGGACAAGAACACGGTGACCGGATATCTTTCGACGCCGAAGAACGTGGCTACGACGCAAATGCCAAGCCACGCGCCAAGTTCGCAATAAAGTATTTTCCAGCGATGTGAAAAAAGGCACGGGCATGCCGTGCCTTTTTTCTTTTCATACGGCAAGCGCGAATCAGCGTTTCTTGCGCTGTTTTGCAAGTTGTTTTTTGCGTTCTTCGGCTTGAAGGAACACGTCGTCAGGATCGCGGATTTCCTTTTCCCAGCGTTGCCTCACTTTTCCGTACCGGCCCCAATCGTCAAGCTCAAGCTGGTGCAGGTCTTCAAGAAACTCCTGGTTAAATTCTGCCTGGAGCTCCTGAGTGAAACTCGGAAAAAGTTTGGCTGTTTTCGATTTGAACAGCCCGGTTCGTTGAAGGGTTTGAAGATGCTGGAGGATTCCAGCAAAAGCCATGTTCAGGCTGGAGAGAGTTTCATAAACGCCAGCCTTTTGGATACCATCAAGGGCAGCCATGGATCGCCTTTCTATGGGAGGTGATTTGTGGTTAGGGCTGCGTTCGTGCTTGTAACACGGGCGCGGCCTGTCTTTTTCTTTATAGTCGCGCGGCGAAAGTGGACGCAACAAAAAAGCGAAGCATTTTGAAGAAACGAATAAAGTAAAGCGGCGACCGAAGATTATTAAGCGGAGAATTTTGCAGGGCCGCAGCTTTGCGCTGATCAACGCAGAAAAGAAGAATTTGCCGCGAATGAACGCGAAAAGACGCGAATGGCCCTCCTGTTCATTGGCGATTCCGAAACAGGTCTAACGATCAGTTAGACTGATTCTTTCTCATGGCAGAACCCACGCAGCAGAGATCCACTTTCAGCCGCGCACAGCTGGCCGGTTACATTGCGCTGTGCCTGATCTGGGGAAGCACGTGGCTGGCGATACGCGTGGTCGTCCGCGACGTGCCGCCGCTTGAGGCGGTGGCGGTGCGCTTTTTGGCTGCAGGCGTGCTGTTGCTGGGAATGGCCGTGGCGCAGAGGCGACCGTGGCCCGCGGACGGAGCGCAGTGGAACGCTCTCATAGTTTTGAGCGTGTCCATTATGGCTCTGCCCTATGGCTTGCTGTTCTGGGCGGAACAGTATGTAACTTCGTCGATGAGCGCAGTTTTATTTTCCGCTTCGCCGCTGGCGGTTTCGCTGTTCACGCCGATCATCACGCACCACAAGGTGCCGCGCCGGGCGGTTTTTGCCATGGTGATCGCCTTTGGCGGATTGCTTGTGCTTTTCTATCAGGATTTAAGCAAGACCCGCGAGGCGTTGATCGGCGGCGTGGCGGTCCTTGTGGCGATGTTGCTGAGTTCGTGGTCAGTGGTTTACGCGAAACGACGTTTGCATGACGTTGACGCCGTGGTCTCAACCGGACTGCAATTGTTCCTGGGATCGGTGGGATTGTTCTGGGGAACGTGGGCGCTGGAAGCGCACCGGCATGCCGTATGGACCAGGACCGCGGTGTTCGCGCTGGCTTACCTGACGATCTTTGGGTCAGCGGCGGCGTTTGTTATTTACTATTGGCTATTGAAAAAGCTGCAACCGTATCAGCTTTCATCCATTAGCCTGATTATTCCGCTGGTGGCATTAATTGCGGGGCTGCTGGACGGCGAACCTGTGTCATGGGTGATGGTGGTGGCAATTGTCGCGGTGCTGGGTTCGGTGCGCTCGGTGCTGGTGGCGGAAAAAGAGAAGGAACCGGAAGGTGACGACATACTGATGCTGCGGAACAAAGCGCAATGACGCTGGCGGCAATGCTTCTGCTGGTGGCGATGGGTTTTGGCGCGGGCGGTTTTGGCGCGCTGGCCGGAGTGGGCGGCGGCATAATCATTACGCCGCTGCTGGCCATTTATTTTGGATTGCCAATGCACCAGGCCATTGGCGTAACGCTGCTTTGCGTGATTGCCACTTCCACCGCAACGTCTTCCATGTATGTGGAGCGGCACGTGACCGACGTTCGCCTGGGCATGACGCTGGAACTGGCGACGACCGTGGGCGCTCTTATCGCGGCGCTGGTGGCGCATCACATCAACCGGCGGACTCTGGCGGTACTGTTTGTCTGCTTTCTTCTTTACAGCGCAGGCTCCATGATCAAGAAGGCCTGGGATTCACGCCACGCGAAAAGGCAAGAATTTATTCCGGACTACACACCGCAGAATTATCCAGTAGGGCTGGCGGCTTCACTCATTGCGGGCGGATTTTCCGGCTTGCTGGGAATTGGAGGAGGGCCGATCAAGGTCCCCGTGATGTTGCTGTTCATGAAAGTTCCGTTGCGCGTGGCGGCGGCCACCAGCAACTTTATGATCGGCGTTACGGCGGGAACCAGCGCTTATGTTTATTGGGGACGGGGCGACATCCGCTTGGATATTGCCGCGCCGTTAGTCGCCGGAGTGTTTGCCGGATCGCTGCTGGGAGCGCGAATCTCCCCGAAAATCCGCCCCGTTTATATTTTGATGCTGCTGGTGACGATTGCCGGATGGCTTGCGGCACAGATGATTTACAAGCTGTTGACAGGAGGCTTCCAATGAGCCGGCAGGATTTTGCCGCTGATCGGGTGCTTTCTCATACGCTGAAGTTTGGCGCGTACACGGCTTTTGTGTTGATTGTGGCGGGATTGCTGCTGCAACTTGTGACGCCCTGGGGCGTTAAAGTGACGACCGCCGGCCTGTTTGTATTGCTGGCGACTCCGGTGCTGCGTATTATTGCGGCCTGCCTGCAGTTTCTGCACGAGCGCGATTTCAAGTATGCTCTTGTAGCTTTTGGGGTGCTGGCGATTGTGTTGCTGGCGTACGTGCTGGGAATACAGGCTTAAGCTTTACCGCAAAGGACGCAAAGATCGCGAAGGCAAGAAAGCAGAAGAGCCATTGGCTTACCACATAGAGACGAAGTCGGGAGAGTTGATGAAAAAATATTTGCTGTTATTGATTTTGGTTTTAGTGGCCAGCGGAACTGCCGTTGCGCAAGCTCTGCCAACGGTATCTACCTTTTCCATCGTCGCCATTGACCCGCAGACAGGCGAGATGGGTGTGGCCGTGGCTTCAAGATATTTCTCCGTGGGATCGGTTGTGCCGTGGGCCATGGCGGACGTGGGCGCGGTGGCAACGCAGGCGAACGTTAACGTCGGGTATGGACAGCAGGCGCTGGATCTGCTGCGCCAGGGGCTTACGGCGCCGGAAGTCCTGAAGAAAATTCTGGCCGACGACAAGTTTGAAGGCAAAGACGGACGACAGGTGGCGATTGTCGACGCGAAAGGAAATGTTGCGGCTTACACCGGGCCGAATGCGCCCAAGTGGGCTGGTGACCGGCAGGGCAAAACGTGGTCGGCACAGGGAAATATTCTGGTGGGCCAGCAGGTGCCGGAAGCCATGGGCAAAGCCTTTGAAGCGACACAAGGCGAGCTGGCAGAAAAGCTTTTTGCCGCGCTCAAAGCGGGCGATTCGGCGGGCGGCGACGCGCGCGGACGCCAATCGGCTTCAATGCTGGTGGTGAAGAAGCAGGGCGGGCGCAACATCAATAACGATCGCTACGTTTACATCAACGTGGACGATAATCCTGATCCGTTCACAGAGTTGCGGCGGCTGCTGGACTTGAACCTGGCGTACAACTACGGCGACCAGACGTTCAAGGCCTTGGACGCGGGCAACATGCAAAAGGCGCGCGCCGCGTCGCAAAAAGCCGTCCAATACTCGCCCAACCGCGCGGGAGGGCACATGACGCTGGCATTCCTTGACTACTTTACCGGCGACAAGACGGCAGCGCTGGATGAATTTGCCAAGGCCCGAACGCTCAATCCCAAAGACTTTGACAAGCAATGGAAGGAAGAAGCGGATTTTGACCGCTTCAAGCCCATGGCCGCTGATAAAGAATTTTTGCAGAAATTGTTTCCGAATGGCGTGCCGCAGTAGCAGCGGACACGCCGCATATAAAAACGACTTATGGCTTGCCGGCTTTTCTCTTTGGCGCAATTCCTGGGCGGATTGGGTGAAGTTGAAAGCTCTCCTGTTGAGTCCAAAACGCCGGGGCGTGCATCTATTTGCACATGCCAACCTTAAACAAATTCAACATGACTGAAGCGATTGCGCTTCTCACACGAACTCCAGCAACACTGAACTCGCTTTTGCTCGGCCTGCCCGACATCTGGGCGCATAGCAACGAAGGGAAAGATACGTGGAGCGCCTTTGATATTGTGGGCCACCTGATTGTTGGGGACCGCACAGACTGGATGCCGCGGGTAAGGACCATCCTGGAGCATGGCGAATCACGGCCATTTGATCCATTTGACCGCTTTGCGCAGAAGAGAGAGAGCGAAGGCAAATCCCTGGAGCAGCTTCTGGACGAATTCGCGCGAGTGCGAAGCGAGAGTCTGGCTGCGCTGCAGGCATTAAATCTGCAATCGGCAGACCTGGCGCGGCGCGGAAAACATCCGGCATTGGGATCGGTCACCTTGTCGGAACTCTTGGCAACATGGGCCGTCCACGATCTCACGCATCTGCATCAACTCTCGCGGGTGATGGCCTACCAATATCGTGAAGAAGTAGGTCCGTGGAGCGCGTTTCTTGGCGTGTTGAAGTGTAGTGGGCACAGCGCGTAGCGAGAGTGCATCGAAGCCGAGTCGCTGGCGAACTCCGCCGAGACCGCTCTCAGTCTTATCTCGATGAGCAAATGTTCGTGGCAGTCTCATGAACCAATCACCGTTAAGATTTTTTAACATTTCTCAGTGACGCAGATCACAGACGAAGGTCATGCCCGCCCTCATACTTCACATTAGCTGATCATTTCGCCTCCAGTTTCATTCACCCAGAGCGGAATACCCGCTCAAACCTTCAGGCAGCCTTGCCGATAATCAATTTCCGATTTAGCTAGGGTTGACACTCTGTCAGCCATAGAAAGGTTACGCGAATTTATGAAACTCAGTTTTTACACCCCTCCTCAATCCATGGCATTTGTGGATCCAGTGACCCACAACCTCACTAACGCAGGGCAACTTAAAGCCGGAGTTATTTATGACGTGTTCGCCGTAGTGAAAAATGAAGATGCGGTGGAATACCCAGACGTGCATATCAATGTTACACACACGGCCTTCGGCATTGGATTGCCTGGAGGCACTTCCTACATCGTGCAACCCGAGCCGATCGATGTGCCGCCGGCTTTGAATGTGTCACAGCCAGGTCTGGCGACGTTCCAGTTCCATTTCATGGCACCGCCTGCGGGCCACGGCTGCCTGATCGCCACCATCGTCCCGAATAATGTCAGGCTGAACCAGAATTTGACGGTGCTGACCGCACCCTATGGCGCCAGCACGATTTCCTTCCTGGTGTTTGGCGATCCCAATTTGGATGAAACCATGGTGCTGACACTTCAGCAGAAGCTGGAGAACGGCACACCGGTTACACCCGCCAACCATTGGCCGCATCAGTTCGTTGTGCCTCAGGCGCTCACGCCGACGCCCAATCCCAGCAGCGATACAGTCACTCTACATATACCAAGAGGAAGCACCTATTACTCGATCGGCATCAATGTGACGATTCCGCCGACCGCAACCGACGCTCACATCTTCTTTGTTCGAGGCACCGTCAACGGCGTGGACAAGGGGTCTGTTTCACTGCTGGTGAAACCCGATCCCACTTTCATCAAGCCGGCTCCGTACATCATAGGCGGAATTGAGAGCGCGGATATCGTGCTGGTCGATGCCAACGGTAATGAGGTACCGATTCTAAACAATCCAACTGACATACACTCGACGCCGGACACACACTTGACGACGAGCACCGATTACACGCTGCGTGCGATCATCCACAACGATTCGCCAACGCCGGCCGTCAACACACTGGTGAGGTTCTTCGAAAGTCCCGGCGGAATTGGCGGACAGCCTGATCTCCTAGATATCCAGACGGTCACCGTCCCTGGCCATGGACATGTGGAAGTGACTTCACAGAGGAAGTTTCACAGCGGGCAGCTTCTTAACGAAATGAAATGTGCCATTGTGACTCTCTACAACCCTCAATCTGATATCTGCAATGTGCCTGATCTATTGGATGCTTTGGCTAAGATGCAGACAGGACACGAGGGGCCAGCCGCGATGCGCAATACTCATTCCACGGTGGTGTTCATCGGCGACCGCTTCCACATCAATCTGGCTGCGGCATATCCACGGATCCCGCTTCCGCATCCGGTTCCGCCCGTGGAGTTGCACGTGGAGTCGGTGCTGATACCTCATGACTGGCGGACTTTGCCTGAAGCGATTGAGGCAAACCAAATGCTCGAAGCATC
>JBAVUZ010000447.1:0-2668 GCA_049697035.1 Candidatus Angelobacter sp.
CTGACTTGATTACACTCTGTCATAGAAAAGCCGTTGTCTCCTCTGGCGCTAAATGATTCTTTGACAAATCACTTATGCCACGAACAACGGCTTTTTCCTATTTATTTGTGAGAAATCCGGGCTAGCCGGCTGCATGACCACCTGAAACTCAATGACGGAAACAGTGGCATCTTCTTCCCGTGTTTCTAACTTGTTTCGCACGCAAGAAATGTCTAAGCAGCAAAAAGCCCCTGCCGTACAAGCAGGGGCTTTCACTTTAATGATTCAGGCGAAAACTATGCGCCGCGGCCAACGCCCATATATTCAAAGCCCAGGGCTTTCATGCGGGGACCATCGAGCAGGTTTTTGGTGTCCACCACCACAGGGTTGCGAATGATGCGGCGAATGCGGTCAAAATCCAGCGTGCGGAATTCCGGCCAGCCGGTGCCCAGCACCAGCGCGTCTGCTCCTTCCGCCACGGAATAAGCGGAATCGCAATAGCGCACGTTGCCGCTGAGTTCCTGCTGCGCGTCCGGCATTGCAATGGGATCATAGGCTTTGACGTGCGCGCCGCTTTCCATGAGGCTGCGCGCCAGGCGAATTGAACCGGAGCTTACAACGGAGTTCGTATTCGGCTTGAACGCCAGTCCCAGCAGGCCAACTTGCTTGCCTTCAACCGAGCCCATGGCGGTGTTGATTTTCCGCATGATGCGTCCGCAGAATTCCTGGTTCACTTCTCGCGCGGCGCTCAGGATCTTGAGTGACACGCCGGAACCCGCGGCCAGGTTGGCAAGCGAGTCCATGTCAGATTCAGTAAAGCTTCCGCCCAGCGATCCCGGCTGCAATGACCGCGGCGCGATGCGCTTATCCAATCCGAGCGCAAGAGAAAGATCAACCGCATCGGCATTGATGCGCTCGCACAAGCTTGAAAGCTCATTGATAAAGGAAACTTTGGTCGCCAGAAAAGCCGTTGAGGCTTCACGCACCAGCTCGGCTGTCTGATGGCTGGTCACGATCACCGGTACGCCGCGCATCACCAGTGGGCGATAGAGAGCTTTTAGCGACGTCACAGCAGCGTTTGAAGTTGTTCCCAGCACGATTCTGTCAGGCCAGTTGAAGTCTTCCACCGCGCATCCTTCAGAAAGGAACAGCGGATGGGACACTACGGTGATGTTCTTTCCGGAAGCCTTCAGGCGTTCTTCAATCCTATGCGCCGTGCCCACTGGTACAGGGGTGACCAGGACCAGAATCTGGCCGTGGTCACAGTAATTGGCAATCTCCATGGAGATGGCTTCCATGTCACGGTTGGCATCTTCAGCCAGGTAGATGATCTCTGCGCGCTGCACCATGGACTGCAAGTGCGTGGAATACATAAGCCGCCCGGAGCGCACGCCACGGCGGACAATGTCACTTAAATTCTTTTCATGGAAGGGTAAAATGCCGCTGGCCAGCAACGTGGTATTCACAGAATCGCTGCCGTACGCTGTCACGGGTACGCCAAAATCGGCAAGACACGCAGCCACTACAGTTCCCAGATACCCACAACCGTAGACACCGATCTGCATAAACTCTCCTGGAGAAAACTAAGAGCATCGGCGACTCGGGGGAAGATATTGAGGGTTCGCCAACTGGTCTTTATTTTTATGTTGCCGTGCTGACTAACTCAGGCAGTTGTGATTAGAAGCTTTTACTTAGTACATCGCAAGATGGTATTAGGACATGTACCAAGCACAAAGGCCATGTCCCGATCCGATGTTTAAAGGCTTTTCTCGCCTCCCATCAAAACGCCAGCGTGCACAGATTCTAGTGCAAAAACTAAGGCCCACGCCAGTGCTTTTTGCTTCAAGTTATCGCTCAATCCATCTTGATTTCGATCTTATGACCGTCCGGATCGCGCACCCAGGTGGAGAGCCCTTTGCCCTTCGACCCGTTGTTGACCTCCGCCGGCGAGGGATCCATCCCTTTGCGCTTGAAGGTGGCGATCACATCGTAAATACTTGATCCTGTGGCAGATAGGCAGATATGCTCTTCACTGAGATTCGCCGTGGGCGCCGGGTTTGTGGGCGAAGCTTCAAACAAATCGATCAACGACTCCCCGGCCCGAAGCGTAACAATGTTGTAACCGGACTTGGATTTGCTCTCTTGCTCCAGGGTCATTCCCAGCTTCTCAATATAAAAGGTCTTCATGGCGGCCAGCTTCCTGGTTACCAGCGCAATGTGATCGACGCCTTTATAAGTAAACACGGTTTCTCATTCTGCTGCCTGCGTCCCCGCTGCTCAAGGATATTCTTTAACCCCGTACCATGCTGCGCACCATTCCCGGCGGCACCAACTGGCCCTTTCTGGATTTTCCGACCTCAGCGGCTTTGTTTCGACTAGCATTCTTGATCTCCAGAGCGTTCTAACCATCGTTTTTTCCGTTACTTACGTAGTTGATACCGGTTTTACCCGCAGTTGAGCGCGGGTGCATTGCCGGTTGATATCGACCCGGCGCAAAGTGCCGTCATAGCAAGCTGACCGGCGGCGAGGGGTCTGGCGGAAAAGCGCAAGCTCCTTCCAAGGCTTTCTTCCAGTCCCCTAGCTCCGGGTCGCAGGCGAATCGTGAATCGGAGGTGATTCAAAAAATGCTCAACCATCGGCCATCCACCCAAACCAGCACAAGCTCAGGTTTAACCAACCGCAATCCAGA
>JBAVUZ010000448.1:0-5554 GCA_049697035.1 Candidatus Angelobacter sp.
GTCCTCAACGAGAACTGGAAACGGGACCAGCGACGTGACTTCTTATTTTCATGGAGCGGGGGGGATTTGTCGCGGCGAACTCGAGTCCCACTCTGCAGGCCGTATGAAACTAGCCCGGCACAATTCGGCTCATGACGAGGATCCTGCTTCCGTGCACCGACAAAGAAGTGACCACGCGCTCTACTGATGAAGAGCCACCGGACAGAAAAGCCTAGGATACATCTGACATTAGGTCGAGGGCGCGTACTTTTACAGTAGCCTCGCGGTCTCCTGGCTCAATAAAGAGTGTAATTCTGCGCAAAGGCTGGTTTGTGCCGGCAACCCAGTCGAGAATATTCCTGGTTTTCACAGAGATGCCATGGGGCAGTCTCGTTGTTAAAACAGAGCTTAGTGATCTGTGTTGATATGTCTCGGATAATGCGCCCGCTACAAGGTCTGGTATTGCGGCCAAATCTTCAATGAAGCGATCGCCATTGTCACACGCAGTGGTACCAAATCTGAAGTGGCCTAAGTCATGAGAACGTACCTGCTGATGACTCCTGCCGTCACGGCAGTCGCGGCGGTTATTCGTTCCACATTCGCAGCAATATCGTCCTCATCTGTAAACCAAAGTAGATTTTGACGGGGAGCGGATAGGCCAGCGAAAAACAACGCTCCAAAATGAGAAACCCATATCAGCTTGCGAATCACCTGAAGTGGCCAGCACCGGAGTGCAGTCGGTAATTGGCGGCGTTCTTCGTCAGATAGGCTGAATTTTTCTGAATATTGTTTATTTACGAGCATCGTTACAACTAGGCCAGGAATACTGTTCGCAGCATCAAGGAAAGGGATCAGGGCTGACTTCTTCCTGCGGTCGTTCATTCCTTTGAAAGACATACGGCGATGGTCTTTCAGAATTCGACTTCGAACGTCTCTTCTCGATTGATCCCAAAGCCAGCAGAATTGAAGATCTGCTAAGAGAAAGGAAAATACTTCATATTTTGTGTGCTTATGTTGGCCACTGTAATCAGAAAGCAAGAGAAGTGTTGGCCCGAATTGCATATCCGGGAGTAGCGCGGGTTGGGTCAATTCCAGTTGAGAAATGACATTGCTAATAGCGCCTGTTACTCCCCATATGCGGTTGAGTTGTTTATTCCAGCGTCTGGAGTAAATTTCCAAAAGAGCGTACATTGACCTTTCCCCAACAATCAGACTGCTTGTTTTTTAGTCGTAAGTTTCGTTTTTTCGACTGCTTCCTTCTACCAGGATTCTCTTGCGAGCGATTTTGTTTGAGCTGAAGCCAGGGATGGATCCAGCTTGGCAGGTTCCTCGGAATAGATTTCATTCAGACGTTCTGTTACCTTGCTTGCTTGGCGGCGCTCCAGGTACTCGGCTAGAGCCGTGGCGCACAACTGGCTGCGAGACATGCGCAGTTTGCGGGCCGCAGCTTCAGCCAGGCGAAAAAGATGGTCCGGTAGTACCATTTCGTGCTTGCAATAGCGAACAAAAAGGGTATATTGGTATTGCTCGGCTACAAAACGCTGGTTTCTGGCTATTAGCCGCAGCCCCGTGCCGCTCAGGCGGCGGGATCAATGGTCTTTGAAAACTCGAAAAGCGGTTGTTGGTTCTGGCAAAGCTTGCAACCTCTCAGCCGATTTCCTGGGTGGGATTGGGTGACCTTCCACCCCAGCACGCCAAAAGCGGGCGCTTCGCCATCCCAGCTTGCCAACGCCGGGCAAGCCGGGAGCCCTGGGTGCGGGGATCCTGGATCGAGAGTTTCGTCGAATCGAGGGAGCTTCAACCCTCTGCCGATTCTTGGGTGAGGTTGGGTGACCTTGGGTGAAATTGGGTGTACATAGGGGGTAGGGGGAGGGGGGCGAACCCAACCGTACGCCAATCCGGGGCTACATTGCTCAAACCTACGCCAAATGAAAGATCACCGCGAACGGGGAAGGGCGCACGAGATAGCCAAAAACGCCGGAACCGCCGACATCGCGCCTGAATGGAGAACCGCCGCAGGCGAGGGCGCCTGCGCTCCACATGTCTTGTAAGGTTTTCGTATAATCGAGCGATCGCAACTTACCTTTGAGGGATTTCCTTTGCCCGTCGGTACTGCCTTTCATGACCGCACCTTTGCGCTTTGCCACAGCCTGAATTACCGCGAGTGGTCAGGCTTTTACACGGTCAGCAGCTATGAAGTGCACCATGAGCATGAGTACAACGCCATACGCAACGCTGCCGCCCTGATCGATATCACGCCGCTGTACAAGTACATCGTGGAAGGCCGGGACGCGACAAGGCTGGTGAATCGCGTGATCACGCGCGACATCAACAAGGTGAAACCGGGGCAAGTTATCTACTGCTGCTGGTGCGACGAGCAGGGAAAAGTGATTGACGATGGCACGATTACACGGCTCGCGGAAAATAAATATCGCTGGACCGCCGCCGATCCGAGCCTGCGCTGGTTTCGCCAGAACGGCTTAAATATGGATGTCCGGATTGAGGACGTCTCAGAAAAAGTTGCGGCGCTGGCTTTGCAAGGTCCGACTTCCGGCAAGCTGCTCAAGAGCGTTGCGGAAGCCGATGTGGCTAACCTGAAATATTTCCGCATGATCAGCGGCAAAATTGCGGGCGTACCGGTAGATATTTCACGTACGGGATATACCGGCGATCTAGGCTATGAAATCTGGGTGCCGATGAATGACAGCCGAGATGCCGTGAAAGTCTGGGATGCGCTTATGGACGCTGGCAAGCGCTTTGATATTCATCCTGCCGGGATGCTGGCGCTGGACGTCGCGCGCATTGAGGCAGGACTGTTATTGATAGAAGTGGATTACATCAGCAGCAAGAAAGCTTTGATCTCGGAGCAGAAGTATTCACCGTATGAACTTGGCTTCGGCAAGATGGCCCACCTTGACAAGGAAAATTTTGTTGGTAAAGCTGCGCTGGCCCAGCAGCAGAAAAACGGCGTCGCGAGGCAATTGGTCGGCCTGGAAATGGATTGGGTGGAGATCGAAGAACGCTACGAAAAGTTTGGACTCACCCCAGCGGCCCCGGCGCAGGCTTCGCGCGTCCACGTGCCGGTTTATCTGGGCGGCAGGCAGGTAGGCAAAGCCACTTCCACCACATGGTCGCCGCTGCTCAAAAAAATGATTGCTCTTGCCAGCGTGGAGACCGCGCATGCGCGGCCCGGAACGAAGTTGCAGATGGAGATAACGATCGAGGCGGTCCGCCAAAAAGTAACAGCCAAGGTGGCGAAACTGCCGTTTTACAATCCTGAGCGGAAGACAAAAACTCCGGTCGGGTAGAGACGGCACATGCTATGTCTCTCGGTTGAGCACTACCACTTCTTAAAAATAAAAAACGCCGCCACCACGATAAAGAAAAATCCCACCGCATAGTTCCACTTGATGTCCTGCTTCAGATACCAGATGGAGAAAAACGAAAACACCACCAGCGTGATGATCTCCTGGATCGTCTTGAGCTGTGCCGCGTTGAAGGTGTGGCTGCCAATACGGTTGGCCGGGACTTGAAAACAGTATTCAAAGAAAGCGATTCCCCAGCTGATGAGCGTGACCTTCCATAGCGGTACGTTTTGGTATTTGAGGTGTCCGTACCAGGCAAAGGTCATAAAAATGTTGGAGAAAATCAACAGAACAATTGTGATCATCAGGGTTCCTTATCCCATTCCAAGGTCTGAGGAAGATTCCAGCGGCGTGCCGCAGACGCGGCAGATCACGGCAGAGCAGTCGCCACAGGTGAGAGGATCGGTGATTTCCCGGGCGCAGTTGGGGCAATAGAACGCTTCCTGCGACTGCTTTTCGGGATTTGCCCGCGGCTCTGCCATAGTTCGATGTCAGACAGTTCCAATCAGATTGAGTGAGTGAAACATTTCAATGTAGCATAGCAACATGGACAGTAAAGTTGACAATCTCCCCTCCGCGGCCGATCAAAAACTGCAACACGAATTTAACCAATGGGCTGCCGCCGGCCGTGGCGACGAAATGGAAAGCCACCACTCAGACATTACAGAACAAACGCTGGCACTGATGGACATCCAGCCCAGTGACCGCATTCTTGATCTGGGTTGCGGCACGGGATGGGCCTCACGCCGCATGGCGCGCATCGCCACCACCGGTGAAGTTGTTGGCCTTGACGTGGCCGATGAGATGCTGCGCCGCGCCGAGCAGTCTTCCTCCGCATTCAGGAACGTGCGCTATGCGTGGGGATCGGCGGAAAACATTCCTGAGGCTGACAATGCCTTCAACAAAGTTCTCTCCGTGGAATCGTTCTATTACTATGCCGATCAAGGCAAAGCCCTGGACGAACTACGCCGCGTAATGGCGCCCGGAGCAAAGCTGTTCATCCTGATCAACCTGTATAAGGACAATCATTACTCACTTCGCTGGGTAACAGAACTAAAAGTTCCGGTGCAGGCGATCTCAGAGGCGGAATACAAGGCGCTGCTGGAAAAGCATGGCTTCAAGAACATAGAAGCTCACCGCATCCCGGACCGCAGCCCCACGCCTGAAACATATTCCGGCAAGTGGTTCAAGAATGCCGAAGAACTCCGTGACTTCAAGAAAATCGGGGCTCTGCTGCTGATCGCGGAAAAGCCGCATTGAAAAATAATTCAGCTCGCGGGTGTGGTACGCTCAAGCTCTGCGTGATTTTTGAGTGAAACATTTCTTGAGTGAAACCAGGACACCTTTGGATAGTCCCGCACAAGCCAAGCCAGCTTCCGCCGCGACGGCAGCAACCTTAACGGGTGCAAACGTTGTCC
Source organism: Candidatus Angelobacter sp. (assembly GCA_049697035.1). Lineage (GTDB taxonomy): Bacteria > Acidobacteriota > Terriglobia > Terriglobales > Acidobacteriaceae > Angelobacter. The sequence goes on from JBAVUZ010000448.1 coordinate 4,763, forward strand.
GGCGCACTCTGGCGGCGTTCCATTACCGTGATTTTCGCATCCTCTGGCTCGGATCGTGTACCTCCAGCATCGGCACGTGGATGCAGAACGTGGCTGAGAACTGGCTCGTCCTCTCTTTGAGCGGCTCAGCGTTTTATCTGGGGCTCGACGCGTTTCTGCAGCAGTTACCGATCATGCTCTTTTCTCTCATCGGGGGAGTGTTGGCGGATCGGTTCGACCGCCGCAAGACGCTGCTGGTATCGCAATACATTCAAATGTCGACGGCCTTCACGCTGGCCGCGCTGGTTTTCTGGGGCTTGAAGCACGTCTGGCCGATCATGGTGTTGTCATTTATTACGGGCTCGGCCCAGGCCTTTGGCGGACCTGCGTCTCAGGCGCTGGTCCCCACGCTGGTGGAGAAGAACGATCTTCCTAACGCGATCGCGCTCAATTCGATCCAGTTCAACCTGGCCCGCGTTGTGGGACCACTGCTGGCTGGCGGCGCGCTGGCAATGTTTGGAATGACCTCCTGCTTCTCTCTCAACGGATTGTCGTTTGTGGTTGTGATCATTGCATTGATGATGCTGCACGTAAAACATACTCCGCCCGCGGCGCCGCGCCGGATTTACGAAGAGTTGCGCGGCGGCCTGTCTTATGTCCGGCACCAGGGCAGCTTGCTGGCTCTTACCGTCCTGGCTTTCACCACAACGTTTCTTGCATTCGCCGTACTGACCTTTCTGCCGCTCTTTGCAAAACAGGTGTTTCATCAGGGCGTTGGCGAATATACGCGGCTGATGGCATTCTCCGGTTCGG
>JBAVUZ010000449.1:0-3073 GCA_049697035.1 Candidatus Angelobacter sp.
GACGTGAACTGCTCAGAGTGGAATTGCACGTTGGAGAGGATCGACAGTGAATTTGCCCCAGGGGCTAAAGCCCCGCATCATTTTGAGTCAGTTTTGGCACGACTAAAGTCGTGCCCTGACACTTGTCTTCCTGATCGTGCCATTGCCCTGCGGATCGGACTGCGCTATGTCCGCGGGCTGCAACAAGCAGCGGCAGAAGCGCTGATCCAGGAGCGCAGGCAAAGACCATTTACATCGACCGAAGACTTGGCGTTGCGTGTACCGCAACTCAGCCGGGCCAATCTGGCCATGCTGGCGAGGATCGGCGCGTTAAACCACATAAATCCCAATACAGAAATGCATCGGCGGGATGCGCTGTGGCAGATCGAAAAGGCTGCGCGTAAAGTGGGACCGCTGCTGGAGAACGTGATCGAGACTGACGCGGCATCACCTCTGCGTAAGATGGAAATTGAAGAACGGCTGGTGGCGGACTATCAGGGAACCGGCATGACAGTGGGCCCGCATCCCATGGCGTACCAACGAAGTGCGTTGCGGCGCATGGGCATACTTTCCGCCGTGGAGCTAAGAGGGTCGCCGCACGGAAAACAAGCAGTGGTGGCAGGAAGCGTGATCACGCGGCAGCGACCCGGAACAGCGAAGGGGCTGATCTTTATCACGCTGGAAGATGAAACCGGCAACGCCAACATTATTGTTATGCCGGACCTTTACAGCAGCGATCCACTGGTGGTGCTGCATGAGCGGTTTCTCAAGGTAAAGGGAGTGGTGCAGAACCAGGATGGCATTGTGCACTTGAAGGCGCAGAGAATTATGCCGCTGAAGGTGACGGCGGCAGAGATGCAGTCGCACGATTTTCACTGAGCGGCTTGGTTCAAACCGTATGACCTTCCGCGGAAATCTCACATATACTTCTGTTAAACACTGTGCCCAAGAAAACCATCATTCTTTTCTCTGTGCTGGCGGTCTTGTTTGCTTCAGTCGGTGCCATCGGACAGGCATCGACGGAGGGACAATTCAAGGCGCAGATTGACAAGGCCAAATCTCTGCGTGACGCCGGATCTTCTGACGAAGCGAAGAAAATCTATGAGTCCGTGCTGCCGCCGCTGCGCTCACAGCCGGCAAGCCCGGAACTGGTTGACACGCTCAATAATCTCAGCGACATCGCAACCATGTCCGGCGAATATTCCCGCGCAGTGCAGCTTTCCCGCGAGAGCGCTGCTGCCTGCCAGAAGATGCATGACAAAAACTGCGAAGCGCTGGCCCATGACGATGCTGGTCTGGCTCTCTCCAACGCGGGGAATTATCCGGAAGCCGCAGCCGAACTCGATCTGGGATTAAAGCTGACGGCGGAAACCGGGAACGCGCAAACGGCGGTGCTGGTCCTGAACAATCTCGGCATCGTGTATTACTACCAGGCAAAATATTCTGAGGCGTTGCGCACGTACGAATCTGCGCTGCAATACGTGGAGAAATCCCGCACCGAATCCTGGAGCGCAACGTGGCGGCAATTCACTCTGCTGAATCTGGCGACTCTTTATCAACGGCTGGGCAACGACCAGCGCGCCATCAAAACTTATAACGACATTCTGGACCAGCCCCAAGGCCTTTCTTCGCGCGATGTGGGACACATTCACGCCAATCTTGGCGTGCTTTATCGCCGTTTGGGCGATCCGGAGCAGGCGCTGAAAAGCTATAGGCTGGCAGACCGCTTTTACGCCCAGGAAAAAGATGTCGATGGCGAACTGGGCGTGCTGAAGAACAGCGGAATCGTGCTGGCGCTGGATCTTGGGCGATTGCCGGAAGCGCTGAAGACGTTTGATCAAGCGCGCGCGCTGGCCGAGAAAACTAATAACCAGCGTGAAGCGATGCAGGCATTGCTTTATCGCGGAGAAACGCTTTACCGCATGGACAAGCTGCCGGAAGCGGAGAAAGAATTTACTGCGGCCCTGACGGCGGCGGAACAGCTTGGCACCGTTGAAGAACAATGGAAAGCCGTGAACGCGCTGGGCAGGATTGCGCTGAAGAACGGTCAGCGTGCAGCGGCAGAAGCGAAATTCCGCGACGCCATCCAGCGGATTGAAAGTTTGCGCTCGCAGTTGCAGCTCTCGCGGCTGAAAGCCGATTTTCTGGCCGACAAGCGCGATGCTTACGACGCGCTGATCAAGCTTCTGCTGGAACGCAACGATGCCGCCGCCGCGTTTGAGTTCATGGAACGCAGCCGCGCCCGCGTTTTTCAAGACAGATTTTTTGGCGCCAAGCTTTCGTCCGACGCTCTTACGCTCCGCTCCATCCAGGCGCGACTCGATCCTCAGACCGCGCTTATTGAATTCTGGGCCGGAGCCGAAGGCGTGGCCGCTGTGTGGGTCACGCGCGAAGCTGCCGGCATTTCTCAAAGCCATTTTTCCGCTGCTGAAATGGATGCGTTGCAGCGCTTCGTTACCGGGCTTCCTGACAATCTGAGCAATGACTGGCAGAAAGATTTTCAGAAAATCAGCAGCATGCTGCCAAATGACATTGCGCCGTTCGCTCAAGATCGCTATTCGCATGTGCTGATTGTTCCTGATGGTTTCCTCAGCCTGCTGCCGATCGAACTATTGCCCACTGCTTCCGGTCAGCCGCTGCTGGAAAGCCGCGATGTTACATACATGCCCAGCGCTGTGCTGCTGCTGCGCGGCGCAATGCAAAAAGCTTCTGCCACGCGGCTGCCGTGGCAGCAACAACTCGTTGGCTTTGGCGATCCCGCGGTCATCGGCGGCGGTGAAAGTTCACTCACCAGCGCGCCGCGCGGAGAGATCAGCGGATCGCTGCCTGCCTCGGGCGAGGAAATTCGCGGCATTGCCCGTATGAGCGCCGGCCGGACAAAACTGTTTCTTGGGGCCGACGACCGCAAGCCTACGTTCTTCGCGTCCGCTCATTCCGGAGCTGCGCTGCTGCATGTGAGCACGCACGCCGTTGCGGACATGGACGACCCTGAGCGCTCCCGCCTGCTCTTCTCGCCCGACGAGCCGGGACAGCCGAACAACTATTTATTTCTCAAAGAGCTTTACGATCTCGATCTTCGCGGCACCAGCCTGGC
>JBAVUZ010000450.1:0-11995 GCA_049697035.1 Candidatus Angelobacter sp.
TGGAAATCGATGGATGGAGCGAGCCGAACTGGGTGACGCCGTTTACCGCGTCGCACCTGGCGGCGGGCACGCATACCATCGTCTTCAGCAAGTCTGGCTATCTGCAACAGACAAAGTCAGTAGAGTCCGTGGCCGGCAAGAGCATAGATGTATCGGCACAACTGGCGCCGGCAGTATCCACGATCGTGGTAACCAGCAATCCGCAGGGCGCAAACGTTTGGGTGGACGGCAAAGATAGTGGCCTGACAACGCCGACGCAGCTTACCGTTGAAAAAGGATTTCACAAAGTCACGGTGCGCAAAGCCGGTTTCAAAGAAATGTCCATGGAAGATACCGTGGCTGAAGGCCAGACAATGAGCTTCTCGCCGGTCTTGCTTAGCACGAACGTTCAACCTGAGGACGGCAAGAGCTCAAACCCACTGCGGCGGTTCTTTGGCACCGATACGATCCCGGAAGGCAAAGGGCTGGTACACATCCGGACGAATCCTGAAGGCGCGACGATTCTTGTGGATGGCAAAGCGGCCCCCAAGAAGACGAATGCGCGGTGGCCCGCCGATCCTGGCGTTTACAGCATTGTGTTGCAGATGAGCGGCTACAAGCCGGTGCACAGAAACATCAAGGTGCAAAAGGGTAAAGTCGTCAATATTGACGAGCTTCTAGAAAAACAATAACCATGGAATATGGCCCGCCTCATTATTTCCTCGCCTGACGGGAAGAACGGCATTCTGGAACTTAACAAGCCGCTCATTACGGTGGGCCGGGGCAATGCCAACGATCTCGTTCTGAATGACGCCAGCGTCAGCCGCTTTCATGCGGTCTTTAAGCTAAGAGACAATTCCATTTTTGTTGCCGATCGCGGCAGCACGAACGGTATTGTCCTGAACGACGAAAAAATCAGCAAAGAAACAGAGCTGAAAAATGGCGACGTCGCACTGCTGGGACTTTACCGGCTTCGTCTGGAAAACGTGGATGATAACGGACTTCAGGTCCGGCGGGGTGAGTGGCCGTCCACACTGAACAACCTCATGCGCGACCGCACGCAGCAGGCGGCGTTGCCGCGCAGCAGCGATACGCACAGCAATGAGCTTACCGACCTGGCCGGCCGGGTAAAGAAGCTGGAGCGCGAAAATTATCTGCTCACAGTTTTGTATGAAGCCGGTAAGGCATTGAGTTCCAAGCTGGACCTGGAGCATATCTGCGAACAGGTGATTTCTCTGGCCTGCCTCATTGAAGGCGTAGAGCGCGGTTTTGTGATGCTGTTCGACGAGCGCGGCGAAGTAGCGAAGCAAACCGAGGTACGCTATCGCGATCCGGCAAGCGCCGGGAGCCGGCCGCAAATCATCCTGAGCACACGCGTGCTGGAGTTGATTCGCAAAGAGCGCCAGCCAATTCTGATTGAGGACGTGAGCGCCGATGAGCGCTTCAGCGGAAGCGAAAGCCTCAAGATTTCCGGCTTGCGTTCCGCGATGTGCGCGCCGCTGGTGGGCAAAGACCAGCTTTTTGGCGTGCTGTACGTGGACAATCTGGAAAAAGCTTCTGCATTCACGCAGGATGAGCTCAACGTTTTTGCGCTGGTGGCGGCGCAGGCAGGCGCAGCCGTGGACAATGCCATGGCGCATGAAAAGATCGCACAGCAGTCTTTGCAGCGCTCGGCGCTGGAGCGTTTTCTCTCGCCGGAGGTCGTGGAAATGGTTGTGGCAAATCCAGATATCAGGCTGGGCGGCGTGAATCAGGAAGTCACCGTGATGTTTGCCGATATCCGCGGCTTTACCACCATGAGTGAAACCATGGAGCCGAGCCGGGTGGTGGAAATCCTGAATGAATATTTCACGCGCGTTACGGACGTGATTTTTGATAATGGCGGAACGCTGGACAAATACATTGGTGACGCGGTGATGGCGGTTTTCGGAGCGCCTATCTCCAAGGGCAATGACGCGGCTGCGGCAGTGAGCTCGGCAATGCAGATCCAGCGGCTGCTGGTTGAACTGAACCGCGACGCCGCAGCGCGCAAGTGGCCGGAATTGCGCGTAGGCATTGGGATAAATACGGGGTACGCCATTGCCGGCAACATTGGGTCGCCGCGCAGGCTTGACTACACAGTGGTGGGCGACGCGGTCAATACGGCGCAGAGGCTGATGACAAATGCCGCCGGCGGGCAGATTTTGATTTCTGAATCCACGGCAAAGAAGCTGGGCAAGACAGGCAAGACGATTGACCTGGAGCGGCTGCCGGAACTGAAAGTAAAAGGCCGCAGCGAGGCCGTTCCGGTCTTCCGGGTGAACTGGGTGGAGGAGTCGGCCGAGACGGTGGTATTACCAAAGAAAAAGCGCCCCGCCAGGAGCGCTTCAAGGTCACGCAAAGTTTCTACTTAGGTGTGGCTGTGGCTGCAGCGCCTTTCTTACTTTTGGTGCCTGTAGAACCCGCAACATGGTGGGCAATGATCTTGTCTTTGATCTGATCATAGGTGGCCTGGGGAACGATCTTCTTGGTCACGAGATCGCGCTTGGTGGTGTAAGGGCGGCCATCAATGATCTTCTGGCTGTATGCGTCGCCAATGCCGGGAAGCGCGGTGAGCTCTTCTTTGCTGGCGGCGTTGATATCGACCAGATCAGCCTTCTTGGTTTTCTTTGTGCTGGCATCGGACGAAGCCGTTTTCTTGGCTGCGTCTTTGCTGCCGGCATCCGTGCCGCCTTGGGCGAAGGCACCTGTGGCAAAGAGCGAGAGCATAAACAGAACTGCTAGGGCCCGAGTATTTTTGTGGAACATAGTCAAGAATTTCCTCCCAGAGCTAAAGAAGTACAAGTCAATTCAGTTCAAGACCTTAAAAGTCTAGGTTGGAGAGGACTGATTTGTCAAAACGATGATCTAGGCGGGCTTGCGACCGGTCTTCTTCTTGCCTTCCCAGGCGCGCTTGGGACGCTGGGCCTCAGGCAGATCACGGTTCTCCACGCGATCATAGGTGTAACGGTCACTTACGGTTCCCAGCGACTGGTTGTAGAGGCTGGTAGCGCCGGTGGCTTCCGTGAGTTCTTCAGAAAACTGGTGAATTGCCTGGAGATGTTCGGCTGTGGCCGGAACCTCCGCCTTGGTGGTCTTCAGAAATTTCTGGTATCCCTTGTCCACAAGGCGGGAGATTTCACCGCCAATCTGGATTCCGGGCTTGGCAAAGAGGCGGGCCGCACCGTCATCGCCGCGCTCAATCGCGGCGGAAACGCTCGATTTTTTCAGGAAGACACGGTTCTTTGTGCCGGGAGCTTCGAGAATGTCAAAGCCATGATCGCGAAGCCAATTCACAGCTTCTTCATACGTGCGTTTCTCTGTCGTTGTCGCCATAAACCACCTGAACGCGGATTCGATTCTAAACGTGAACGGGCCGTTGCCCTGGAAACCAGGGAATGGCTAATGTCGCACATGGAGAGCCGTTGAAGCAACATTACTGTTGTGCAAAGGGTTACCCCCGCCCTGCGGGTAGCGAGACTCAGGGCGCGCTCTAAATCAAAACCATTTCCATTTTTCAGCATTTTTGTTGATTGTCCGGAGCGCCTACTTCAAGCATAATCTGTGCCGGAAATCCCGAACTTATAGCCCCAAGTTGAGCAAGGAGAATCAATGTCCCGTCTGGCCACTCTTCTTTTTTCTTTTGCACCATCGTTAGTTTTTGTGGGAATGTCTTTCGCGCAGACCAAGCCACCGCAAACTCCGACTGCGCCTGTTGCGCCGCGTGCTCTGGCCAACAATGAGCCCAGTTACCTCAAGCTGCGCAACATTAAGGTGGGAACTGAGATCGTCCATGTAAAAGACTTCACTCTGAAGCGAGAAGCAGGGACCTTTACGTTCAAGAGCGGAGCTTTTCAATTTGTGGAGCCGGTGAACGGAAAGATCACGGGAGCGGTTTTTGTGGGAGATGCCACTTTCATTCTCACTCCTCCTATCGAACTTGAGCGCCGCAATCTTGCCATCCTTACCGGAGGCCAGCCGTTTGAAGAGCGATTCACCAGCGCGGTGCTTCGGTTTACCGATGGAAGCGAGGAAGAGATCAGAAAGGCTGGGACAGGAGATAGTTCCTCCATGGGAGGAGATGCGGGCGGCCTACTTGGCGACGTGCAGCAGCAGCTCAAGAAAAAACTTAAGGAAAACCTCGCGGCGCGTCTGCTGGAGGACGTATTGAGCGACCGTCCCGGCGGCAAGTTCATCGCTTTTATTCATGGCAAAAAGTATAGCGACAAGATGATCTATGACGTCGATCCGCAAGGCGCGCTGGATGTGGCGCCGGAAGAGAATGCCTTGCTGCTGTGGGACGACAATCATTCAGGCATCTGGGCCAGCTTTCACTCTTTAGCGGAGTACAAGAACCATACAGCCAACAGCGACGAGAATAATCGCAGGGTAACGGTGCAGGGGCAAAAACTGGATACCACCATCGCCAAGAACGCTTATTTGTCCGGCACAGCCGAAACCAGTTTTGTAGCTTTGCAGGATGGAGTTCGGGTGGTGCCGCTCGACCTGTTCCGCACGTTGCGCGTGGAGTCGGTGACTGGACAGGATGGCACGCCGCTGGCTTTTATCCAGGAAGACAAAGAAGAGGACTCCGATTTTGCCGTGGTACTGCCGCGCGAATTGAAGAAAGGCGAAAGCTACACGTTCAAAACGAAATACGGCGGGAAAGACGCCATTAGCAATGAAGGCGGCGGGAACTACTACCCGATTGCGCGCGACAACTGGTATCCGGGGCAGGGATTTGGCAGCTATGCCACGTATGAAATGACTTTCCATGTCCCCAAAGGCATGACCATGGTGGCGACTGGAAAACTGCTAAAGAAGGTTGACGAAGGCAACGAAACGATTACGCAATGGAGTTCAGAAATTCCGCAGGCGGTTGCGGGCTTCAACTTCGGCAATTTTAAGCGCGAGGAAGGAAAGCCGTTCAAGCAGCCTTACCTGCTGGAAACATTCGCCAACCCGAACCCGCCGGATATCATTGCCGGATTGCAGCATTTTGACGACATCGCGAGCGCTGACGGTTCCCATGTATCTGCAACCGGCACGCTGGGAAACATGAATACCGTGAGCCTGATGAAGAAGGCTATGGGAGAAGCTCAGCTCTCAGTGGAGATCTATACGGACTTTTTCGGCGAAGCCCCCTACAAGCGGCTGGCGATGACACAACAGACTGCCTTTGACTACGGCCAATCATGGCCCGGCGTGGTGTATCTGCCAATCACATATTTCTTTGATACCACGGTGCGGCACCAGATCGGCATGGGTGACGCCCACGGTTATTTTAAGGTGGTGGGCCCGCACGAGATCGCGCATCAGTGGTGGGGACACATGGTTGGTTTCAATTCCTATCGCGACCAGTGGATGAGCGAAGGATTTTCAGACATGTCCGCGTCGCTGTTCCTGCAATACATCTACGGGCAGAAGAACCTGGATGACTATCACAAATTTTGGGCGGACGAGCGGCAGATCCTGACGGACAGGAATAAAGAGGGCAGGCGAGCCATTGATGTGGGATCGGTGACCATGGGTTATCGCTTGAATAATGCGAAGACCGGTTTTGATATTGCCCGCCGCCTGCTTTATCCGAAAGGCGCTTACATTCTGCAGATGATTCGTTTCATGATGGCGCAGAGGACTGGCGATCCTGACCTGAAGTTTAAGGCGATGCTGCATGACTTTACCAAGACATATGCCAATCGCCAGGCGAGCACTGAAGACTTCAAGGCCATGGTGGAAAAATACATGACGCCGGAAATGGACATTGACAAAAACCACAGTATGGACTGGTTCTTCAGCGAGTACGTCTATGGGACGGAGTATCCCTCCTATAAATTCGAACATTCGTTTTCCACCGACGCCAATGGCGACCCAATCCTGGACTTCAAGGTTTCGCAGTCCAATGTGAGCAAGGATTTTGTGATGCTCGTGCCCATCTACCTGGACTTTGGCGGCGGAAGGATCGTTCGATTGGGGTCCGCCTCGCTTTCCGGCAATAACAGCGTGGATGGACATGTGCCGCTGAAAGGGTTGAAAGAAAAGCCGAAGCGGGCGATCCTGGCTTATTACGATGATGTTTTGGGCAGCATAGAGAGTAGATAAGCAACTCCATGGGCTAAAGTTGCGGACACATTTATAGCGGCCTTTCGCGCCCCAGAGGGCCGCTTTCAGCGCCGCTCACGCCAGAAAAGCGGATGCTTCGCAAGGCCTGGGATCTTGCCTGCGGGCGCGGACATCCGCAAAGCCAGATTCTTCAACTCCGCTGCGCTCGCTCAGGATTTCGCCTGCAGGCTCCCGCTCGGCGTTGCCTCGCTCACGCCCGCAAGACGGCTCAATATAAAACCGGCGCCTATTCTCCCCCGAGATTTTCAGCGCCGGTTTTAAAGGGCCTCCCGAAACCGGGAGAACCAGGCCGCTCATCTACTTTCGGCCAACTTGTTCGCAGAGCAAAGGCGGGGTATGCGAAATCGAAAAAAATGGGGTGCGAAGCTCCGCATCACCAAGATGCCTTGTGGCCGCGAGGCCGGTCAATAACAAACAGGGCGCGGTATTTACTTAGTCGATAACAAACAAGGTGGCATTGATTTTGGCTGGCTGATGTATACTGTGCCGAACTCGAATTATTGCGGGGCTTTTTAAGTTATTTTTTAATCCCTGCATGCCAAAAGCTGTGGGGAGCTACTTATTAAGGGTTCAGAGAACACCATAAACTTTTTACCTTGACCAGCAGCAGCCCCGGTCGGGAGGGTCCGTATGGACCTAATAATTATTCGTCTCGTTTTCATTTCTGTTGTTGCAGTTGCCTGTTACCACTTAAGACCGTTCGGATTAGCCAACCTGCCCGCATGGATCGCGGCTTGCGTCGGCATTGTGATTGGCCTGCTGGTAGTGTGGTTTGAAGCGCGACTGCGCGTAGTGAGCCTGAAACGGCTGATCGGGGCCGTGATTGGCAGCATCCTGGGCATTCTGGGAGCCTACCTCTTCAGCGTTGTCATCAAGAACAGCATCACGCATTCGGAAACGCAGCGTTTCCTCATGCTGATGGTGATGCTTTTGATGTCCTACGTTGGGTTGATTGTGGGCGCCAACAAGGGCGACCTGCTGAACCTGGCGGCGCTGGGCGGAATCTTTGGCGCGGAAAAACAAGGGCGCAAAAGCTTCAAGATCCTGGATACCAGCGTGATCATCGATGGCCGCATTGCCGATATCGCCGATACCGGCTTTCTGGACGGCGTGGTGGTGATTCCACAATTTGTGCTGCGAGAATTGCAACTGGTGGCCGACTCGGCGGATTCACTCAAGCGCAATCGCGGACGCCGCGGGCTGGACATTTTACAGCGCGTGCAAAAGATGGTGACGGTGAGCGTGCAGATTGTGGAAGACGATTTTCCTACCGTCCGCGAAGTAGACCTGAAATTGATCGAACTGGCCAAAGTGTACGAAGGAAAAATCATCACCAATGATTTCAACCTGAACAAAGTGGCGCAGCTCCAGGGCGTTGAAGTTCTGAACATCAATGAGCTAGCCAATGCGCTGAAGCCGATCGTGCTGCCGGGCGAGACGATGCGAGTCTTTATCCTGAAAGAAGGCAAGGAATACAACCAGGGCGTAGCCTATTTAGACGATGGCACGATGGTTGTGGTGGATAATGCGCGCAAGCTGATTGGAAAGAACGTGGATATTGCCGTAACGTCAGTGCTGCAAACAACTGCCGGCAAGATGATTTTCGGCAAATTCGATGAACGCAGCCGCGTGGGTGAACGGATCGAGCCGAAAGCTGAGGGCGCAAAACCCGATGTGCGGAAGGCACAGCCAATCATCGTGGAATCAACGCCGCATTCACAACCGGAGTGATTTCAGGATTGCCAAAATCGCCGAAATTCTACCCCAGCAAGCCAAAAAAGCGGGCTCACTGGGGACCCCGGATTGCCGAAAATTGTCGAAATTGAAAAGCAAAAACCTTAACGCGGAATGCGCGGAAAGGAAATTTGCCCTTTTCGTTCTCATCTCCTTATTGCGCTGATCCTATGTCCGCAGGTCAGTGGACCTGCGATTGTGGTCAATCGCTTATAGCTCGCATACAATAAAGCCAGCTTGTTACCTGCTTGAGAAAGCGAATAGGGCGCGTTCTCGGAGCCTAACTTGGTCTTGAAGATGTCCTGGCATATCAAACACCGCATTCTTGTGGTCTTGTTGCTTTGCTCTGTTCTGCCATGGGATGAAGCAAGAGCTTCAGCGGAAGGCTTGTGGCAGGGCGCGCCTGCCTTGACGGGACAATTACAGGTTACAGTCACGGACCAGAATGGCCAGCCCCTGGCAATGGTGATTGTGATTGCGCAGCAGAATGACAAGGCCGTGGCCCAGGAACGCACAACGCCTTCAGGCAATGCGCTGCTGCGTCTTGCGCCGGGGACTTACAAAATCCTGGTGGAAAAGCAGGGTTTCTATACCACGGCCGTGGCCAAGCTGGAAATTGCGGCGGGACAACAGTCGCCGGTGGAAGTGAAACTGCAGCCGGTGCGCGAGTACAAGGAAGAAATAGAGGTCACGGCGCAGGTTTCTCCGATTGATCCGGAGGAAATTAGCAGCGCACAGGCCATAACCGCGAGCGACATTTCTACGATTCCCTATCCCACGGCGCGCGATTATCGCGGCGTGCTGGCCTATATTCCGGGCGTTGTTGGCGACAGCGGGCAGCAGATCCACATTTCCGGGGCGAGCACACAAGAAATACAGGATTACCTGGATGGCTTTGAAGTAAGCCAGCCTGCTGGCGGAGCGCTTTCTCTGCGCGTGAACCCGGATTCACTGCACAAGATTGACGTGCGCAGCAGCCGCTATTCATCGCAGTTCGGCAAAGGATCGGGCGGGCTGGTGGACTTGCAGGTGCAGGACGGCGACAACCGCTTTCGCATCAATGCCACGGATTTTTTCCCGACATTTCAAACCGTAAAGGGCTTTCAGTTGAATAACTGGACGCCGCGTGGCTATTTTTCCGGACCGCTGATAAAAGACAAGTTGTGGTTCGACATCTCTCATGAAGGGGAGGTGGACTACAACGTGATTAAAGAGCTGCCGGACGGCGCGGACACGAACCGGTTGTGGCGCACCGCCGATCTGGGCCGGCTGCGCATGAACGTGACGCCGGGAAACGTGCTGACCGCAAGCGCGGTGCTGAATCTGCAGGATTCGCAGAATGCGGGAATCTCACCGTTTGATCCCGTCTCAGTCTCAGTGCACAACCATAACTATCTTTATCTGCTGGGACTGAAAGACCAAATAACGCTGGCGCAAGACACGCTGCTGGAGTTTGGCGGGGCATTCCATCGCAACAAAGCCTCGTCACTTCCGGAGGGCGATCTTCCTTACGTGCTGGGCCCGGAAGGGCGCTCCGGAAATTTCTGGATTACGAATCAGAATATCTCCACGCGCACGCAGGGCTTTGCCAACTTGTATCTGCGTCCGTGGAAGCTGGCGGGCACGCACCAGCTCACCGTGGGAGGACGCGCGGACCGCGTGCTCTACCATGCGGATATCAATCGTGGTACGGTGCAGTTCGTGGATGGAACCGGCGCGCTGTTGCGGCAAATCACTTTTGCCAATGCGCCGCCCTTCAGCCTGAGCACGCTGGAATCGGGCGCTTATATCCAGGACCGTTGGACGCCGATGCAGCGGGTGATTATTGAAACCGGCGGCCGCTGGGACCATGATAGCTACCTGGGCCGCGACTTCTTTTCACCCCGGATTGCCGGGACGATGCTGATCAGCGCGGCCAGTGAAACCAAGTTCAGCGCGGGCATCGGCATCTACTTTGACCGGTCAAATCTGGCGCTGGCCAGCAATGGATCCCAGGGCACGCGGACAGACGAGTTCTTTTCCCCGCTGGCGGCGGTGTTTACGCCGACTTTCACAGTCGATCCCAGGCTGCTCACGTTGCCGCGATATAACAACTGGAGCGTGGCGCTGGAACGGAGACTCCCGGGAAAGTTGTATGCGCGACTGGAATATCTGAGCCGGCACGGCGCGCATGGATGGGACTTTGCCAGCCAGCCGGGAAATAATTTTCTGCTGCTGAGCGACAAAAAAGACCGCTATGACGGCGCGCAACTGACACTGCGCAAAGAATTGAAGCGCGGCTATCCGGCGATGGTTTCCTACACGCGCTCACGCGCCACTTCAAACCAGACAGTGGATTTTGCCATTGACGCGTTGATGGTGGGGAACCAGGTGGGCGGCGTGCTGCCGTGGGATTCGCCCAACCAATTGCAGACGTGGGGCAGCTATCCTTTGCCGTGGAAGCTCAAGAAGTTTGATATGGCGTGGTCAAGCATATGGCGTTCCGGGTTCAGCTTTGTGACGATTGACCAGCTGGGGCAGATCGTTTCCGGCCCGGGACAATTCCGCTTTCCCGATTTTTTTACCGTGAACACCACGGTGGAACGGAAGTTTGGTTTTCACGGATATCTGTGGGCGGCGCGTATTGGCGTGGACAATGTCTTGAATCGGCCCAACCCCAACGTGGTGGATAACGACGTAAATTCGCCGACGTTCCTGACGTTCTTTGGCACCGACCACCGCACGCTGAATGGACGGATACGGTTTTTGGGAAAAAAGTAACGGAGATGCCAAAAGTGAAGGTCGAACCCAAAATCTGACCGCTGATAACACGGATCACAAGGATTTTCACTGATAAGACGGTGGGTTTGTTTTTTGCACGATCAAAATACAATGGGCGCGTGTCGTCGGCGTCCTTGCTGACGAAATACAAAAAGCCAAAATCTGACCGCTGATGACACTGATTGCGCGGATTTTCACTGATAAGACGGTGCGTCTTTTAAAAAATATCCAGATCGTGGGCTGATGCTACTGGCCCTGCGTACCCCGCTTTTCGCAATTCATCGATCAACACAGCATCTACATTGTCCGCCGGGCGGAACAACTGGTGGTAAAGCACGAGCTGTTTGGGCTTTGCCGCGTTCGCAATTTGGGCGAGCGCGGTGGTGGATGTGTGGAACGTTGAATGGTATTTCTGCCACGCGGGCGTGCGCTGCTGGAACCAGGCAGTTGAATACACTTCATGCAGCAGAAGATCGCAGCCGTGGCAGGCGCGGGCGATTGCCTGCGTCGGGGCCGTGTCACCGGAGATCACAATGCTGCGGTCCGGCGTGTCAAAACGATATCCATAAGAAAAATCCCATGTGCCGTGAGCGACCGCGAAAGCGCGCACGGTAACGTTTGCGTCTTTGTAAACGATCCCGGGATGAATCTCATGAGCGTTGATGTGATATGCCTTCGCGTTTCCGTGCTCCAGGCCGTGGACGCGAATGTCCACATCTTTCACATAAGCCGCCTGGATGTGGCGGGCCATGGCGGCGATTCCGGGCGGGCCATAGAGTTCCAGCGCTCCGGGGCGGCCTTCAACGGCAGGCGTTAGATACAGATCGGACAGGCCGGCGGTGTGGTCAGAATGCAGGTGCGTGGCAAAGACGACTTTGAGGTTCTTGGGCGTAAGAGCGGTAATGTGCTTGTCGCGAGCGGCAGCAGCGGCACGACGCACCACGCCCGGGCCAAAATCGACGAGATAGGCTGAGCCGTTCACCACCACGGCAACCGATGGTCCAGAGCGGTCAGGGTTGATGATGGGCGTGCCGGTACCGAGGATGACGAGTCGGGTGTGAGCGTCCTGGGAGAATGCGCTTGGTGCGTAGAGAATAATGGCTGCGGCGAAGAGCAGCCTGCGTTTGAGAAGAGTGAAGTTCATAAGGTTGGGAAATCTGGAGAAAGTCTAATCGTCCTCCAAAGCCTTAGCCAGCAGAACCGAGATCTTGGGTAGAACTCCCCGCCGGGGATTGCCAAAATCGCCGAAATTGCCAAAGATTGCCAAGATTGAAAATCCAGATTGATCCTTCGAGCAGATGAATGTGACAGCTAAAAACTTCCTGTAGCCAAATTATCCCAATTTAAACTCTGGCTCGGGTGTGGCCGCGAGCAGCGTGCG
>JBAVUZ010000451.1:0-6197 GCA_049697035.1 Candidatus Angelobacter sp.
GTGTATAAACCGAAAGAATAAAATATTCTATGGGTTTGACACGCAGATGGAGCTAAACTCATTAGATATTTGGACTAAAGATCGGAGCTTTAAAAACTATTTACTATTTACAAGTCAATGCGCACGAAAAGAATGGGGCAAGCATTTCAGGGTTTTCTTATTTGAAGATGAGCAGTTCATATTGAATAACTCCTTGTCTGTGTATCGCACTGTCATTACTCATCTTGAGTACGGGATTATTCCTATACTCACCACTTACTTCAGTATCCCGTATGACATTCCATTTAATTTGATCAATTGCAACGCCCTTCTTGGAGAGAGAGTCTTGGTCGTAATGCTGCCGATTGGCTTCACGATGCTCTTTACAAAAGAGAGCAATCCAGGGAGACTGAGGTTATACGACGATTCTTTTACGCATGTTTTGTCTCTTGCTAGACAATACCGCGGCGCGCTAAAGATAGATTCGTATATTCGTTATAGCGACTTTGTTCCCTTAATTCGTGCCGTCGGATCCTAAGCCTGGGGGTGGGCACAACCCGCGCCATTTGCATCCAAACTCAAACTTTAGAACTTTCGTGATTTTCTCGCCTGCAACCAGCGATAAATCCCGCGCAACCTCAACGATACAAAGTCTTTTTGAAATTTTAATCTTCTACTCGCTCGATTCTAATGACGCTGCCGCATTGTACTGCCTGAGGGCTGACACCGTCTTCCGGCAGTGCAGGTCGAGATGGCCGCGCAAAAACCATCTGCAGTCGATTTGCATGGTGTCCATAAGACATGGGCAACAGGTTCCAGAGAGGTACAGATAGGAACCGGGCTATTAGGTGTCAGCGCTGTTCCGAGCCACGGTCAATGAACCGTGGCCGGGTGCAGGTAAACACTTAAGGAGCGCAGCCAAATGAGCCGTAAACAGCCTGAAGGATTTTTCCTGTCTGAAAACTCCTCCAAAGCCAGACTTCGGGAAGCGGAAAACGCAAGAAAAAACAGAGCAGAGATTGTTAAAGCCTATTCACAGGGCAAAGTCTCTCGCCGCGATCTAATCAAGTGGGGCCTAATCACAACTGGTGGCATGCTGGCCCCCATCCACGGTCTTAACCCATTCGTAAACAGCGCTTACGCGGGTTCCTTAAACGGTCCCACAGGCGCGCCGCCCAGTCCGGGACTCAACGGTCTGGCATTCACGCAGCCCATGCTTCGCTTTGAGCTGCTTGACCGCAATCCCATTTCTTCAGCCACTCCGGCCCCCACCGCATTAGCCAATCAGACACCCATCAACATGGCCCCTGAATTGGGCGGCGGTCTGGGCCCGATGGAAGGCCGTCCTCCGGGACAGGATTGGGCGCACCAGCGTTTTGATGAATTCGCGCCGCAAGTGCTGATTGAAGCCACGCAGGAAGGCGCCAAGATCAATGCCAAAAACGGCCAGAGCATTCATCCCAAGTTCCATCCCAATCTTCCAGATCAGGGTCCGCTGGCAATGTGGACTTTCAACGGAACCATTCCGCCGAAGTTGGCGATTGGCCGTTACGGCGAACCGATCATCTTCCGTCATCACAACATGCTTCCCGCTGATGTCACGAAGAACGGCGGTTTTGGACGCCACACAATTTCTACCCACGAGCACAACGGACATCACGGCGCGGAGAATGACGGCTTTACCGGCGCGTTCTTCTTCCCCGGACAGTTCTATGACTATCACTGGCCCATCATCCTGGCCGGGCATGACAGCATCAACGTTGACGCTACCGATCCAATGGCCGGCAGCCCGACCGATGCGGGCGGAATCAACAAGGTCCCCGGTGACTGGCATGAGACCATGAGCACCCACTGGTTCCACGATCACATGTTCAGCTTCACTTCGCAGAACGTGTACAAGGGCAACGCTGCCATGTTCAACATTTACAGCGCGCTCGATCGTGGCAATGAAGAATTGAACGATGGCGTAAACCTGCGGCTGCCCAGCGGTTCCTCAAAGTCATGGGGCAACCTGGATTACGACATCAATATCATGCTGGCTGATAAAGCATGGGACGCAAACGGACAGCTCTACTTCGATATCTTCCAGCTCGATGGATTTATCGGCGACGTGATGACCGTGAACCTCTGCTACAAGCCGTTCTTTGAAGTGGAGCGCCGCAAATATCGTTTCCGCATCCTGAACGCCAGCGTTTCGCGTTTCTTCAAGCTGTCTCTGAGTGACGCGTCTCCGATGGTGCAGATCGCCAACGATGGCAACCTGATGCCTCAACCGGTCACGCTGACCCAGCTCGACGAACAGGGCATCGCCGAGCGCTATGACATCATCATTGACTTCTCGCGCTACAACCTGGGCGACAAAGTCTGGATGGTCAACCTCTGCGAGCATCAGGACGGCAAAAAGCCCTCGGCTGATCGCTCATTGGCCGACGCACTCGCCGGCAAGTCTTCCGATCCCTGTGTCGGCAAGTTCCTGGAATTCCGGATCACCGCAAACCCGGCCAAGCCTGATCTGAGCCAGATTCCCGCGCAGTTGATCCCGAACCCTGATCTCTCCAACATTCCCGTGGTGCGTGAACGTACCTTCGAATTCGGAAGCGGCGCCAAGAGCCTTACCGATCCAACGGATAAAGATCCGTGGGGCGTTAAGACCGATGGCGGCACCATGCTGCAGGCCGACTACGGCCGCGTAGCCGCGGCGCCTATACCGGGCACGCGTGAAATCTGGACGCTCAAGAATGGCGGCTCGGGCTGGGACCATCCGGTTCACATCCACTTTGAAGAAGGCCAGATTCTTGCCCGCAACGGCAGCGCAGCCAATGTGCCGGCGTGGGAAAAAGGCCGCAAGGACGTGTATCGACTGCGTCCGGGTGGAAGCGTAACTCTGACCATGCAGTTCCGCGAGTTCTACGGAATGTTCATGGAGCACTGCCACAACACCGTGCATGAAGATCACGCCATGCTGGTTCGTTGGGAACTGGATCGCGGCCTCGTACCGATGCCGACTCCAATCCCGACTCCCCAGGGTGTGGGCTACATCGCATCAACTACTCTGCCGACAGCGTTCAATCAGCCTTCGGGCGGGGCTAATACCCGCAGTAACACGAATGGCGGCGGTTCTGGCTCCGGCAGCGGCAAGGGCGGCAATGGCGGAGGCGGCGGCCTGGATAATGGCGCCTCCGGCGGCGGCTCTGGCAAAGGTCGTTCAAACAGCGGCGGCGGGAGCGGTTCCGGCAAAGGCTCCAGCGGCGGCAGCGGCAAAGGTAAATAACTGGAGAGGGAACAAGTGGCGGGCCGTCCTTCCGGGGCGTCCCGCTGCTTTTAACAACATGATTATTTGGGAACCGAAGGAACCAGACACCATGCGACGGAATGGTTGGGCCATCTTTGCGGCAGCAGCTGCATTCATGCTCTGTGCTGCATCTTACTTAACGGTCGGCGTAATACCGGCCGCAGCTGACAACTCCTATTGGGGCGCGAATTATTTTCCCAACGTACCACTCATCACACAAGACGGAAAAACCATCCACTTTTATGACGATATGCTGAAAGGCAAAATCGTCCTGATCAACTTTATTTACACCGAGTGCGGCGAAACCTGCCCGCTTGAAACCGCAAAACTCGCCCAGGTTTACAAATTGCTCGGCGACCGCATGGGCAAAGACATCTTTTTCTACTCCATAACCGTTGACTCCAAGCGCGACACCCCCGCCGTCTTAAAAGCTTATGCAAAGAGATTTCACACCGGGCCGGGTTGGTACTTCCTGACCGGGAAGAAGGAAGATATCGATACCGTCCGCAAGAAAATTGGTATGGCCGGACGCCTGGACGAAGACCCGCTTACCGGACATACCAGCAGTTTGACCCTGGGCAATGAACCGCAGGGCCAATGGATGCAGGACAGCTCCTTTGACGATCCGCATTTCATCGCGACCATTGTCGGCAATTGGCTCACCCCCGGATACCGCAAGGCCAGCAACAGCTATGAGAACGTGCCAAAGATAGACGAATCCGTAGGCGGTGAAGGCCCCTCTATGTTCCGCACACGTTGCGCAGCGTGCCACACCATCGGCGGGGGCGATGGAGTCGGCCCGGACCTGCTCGGCGTAACAACGGCCCACGGTCGCGACTGGGTGACCAAATATATTCTTGCGCCGGACAAGGCGCTCGCGGCAAAAGATCCCATCGCCATGGCTTTGTTTAAGAAATACAACAAAGTCAAAATGCCAAACCTGCATTTGACTCCGGTCGATGTAAAAACTTTGCTCGATTATTTCGATAAACAAACGGCTACCGTCGCACAGGCCGGTGACTCATCCGCGGACAGTACAGGCGCGATGAAGCCCGAGCCGATTTCCACCAAAACCAGCCAGGCGCCAGGCAGAAACTAATTGCCGTCCAGGCTGCGAGTGGGCCGCCCGATGCTTGAATGCGTCGGGCGGTATTTTTGTTGGCAGCTACTGGGCATGAGCTGCTAGCTCCTAGCCGTTCACAGCCTACAGAATCGCCAAATGCTCAGACTGATACCCGAGAAGAAGGGGGTGAAGCAACCGAAACTGATTCGGCTAGTGGCTAGCAGCTAGGAGCCAGCGGCTGCTGTTACAATCTCTCCCTCATGTTCACGCGCCCCCCCGGATTCACATACAAAAACGACGAACTTCATTGCGACGGTCTCGCGATCAACAAGCTCGCCAAAAAGTTCGGTACGCCTTTGTATCTTTATTCCGCAACGGCCATACGCGAGCGTTATCGCGTGCTGGAAGGGGCGTTTCACCACGTAAAGCACACGCTGTGTTACTCAGTGAAGGCCAATTCAAACCTGAGCATTCTGCGCCTGCTGGCGGGGATGGGCGCGGGCTTTGACATTGTTTCCGGCGGCGAACTGGAGCGTGTTCGACGCGCGCATAAAAAGTCGTTCAGCAAGGTAGTGTTCTCAGGTGTTGGTAAAACCGCTGACGAATTGCGACTGGCGCTTCGCAGCGGCATTCTGCTGTTTAACGTGGAAAGCGAAGGCGAGCTTGAGTTACTGGCCGCCTGTGCCGCGGAGCTGCGCAAAGTCGCTGACATTGCTTTGCGCGTGAACCCTGACGTGCCGGCGGAAACGCATCCGTATATCTCAACCGGGCTGCGCGAACACAAATTTGGTGTGCCCATTAGCAGCGCGCGCGAACTCTGCCGCCGTGCCGCGCAGCACAAATATCTGCGGATGGCCGGCGTGAGCCTGCATATTGGCTCGCAGATCAGTGACGTTACGCCCTTTCATCTGGCCATGGAGCGAGCAGTCGATCTGGCGCTGGATCTTATAGCCGATGGCCATAAAATCCGCTTCATTGACGCGGGAGGCGGTCTTGGCATCTCATACAACAGCTCTGCTCCAGTTGACTTTAATGACCTTGCTCATCGCTATGAGGAAGCCATCACAGAGCCGTTGCTGAGAATGAAGAAACCCATTCCACATCTGCTGCTGGAACCCGGCCGCTCCATCATCGCTCCAGCCGGTGCGCTGATCACGCGTGTGCTCTATCTCAAGCGGAATGGCAACAAGCGTTTCACCATTGTGGATGCGGCCATGAATGACCTGATTCGACCGTCGCTGTATCAGGCGCGGCATGAGATCACGCCGGTGAATCTGGTCAAAGGGCGCACGGAGCGCGTGCAATCGGATATCGCTGGGCCTGTATGTGAAAGCGGTGACTTTCTGGCCCGCGATGCCATGCTGCCCGCTGTCGCCCAGGGAGAAAACTTGTGCGTGCTGGACTCTGGCGCTTATGGCATGTCGCTGGCTTCAAACTATAATTCCCGTCCACGCGCCGCTGAAGTTCTGGTGGAGGGCACTCGCGCGCGGCTAATTCGCCGCCGTGAAACAATCAAGGATTTGCTGCAACAGGAGGCCGCGTGCTTATGACCGACCTCAAGGCACTGGCCTATGAATTCCTTCAC
Source organism: Candidatus Angelobacter sp. (assembly GCA_049697035.1). Taxonomy (GTDB): domain Bacteria; phylum Acidobacteriota; class Terriglobia; order Terriglobales; family Acidobacteriaceae; genus Angelobacter. The sequence goes on from JBAVUZ010000451.1 coordinate 5,920, forward strand.
GAAGCGCAGGAAACGCTCAAGACTGACGGCTACCTCAACCCGACGGCCATCGTCATCACTCCCGACGAGAACCTTATCTTCGACATTGAGTTTGAGACCGAAGAAGAACGCGACGAGATTTATTCTGAGATGATGGATGTGGCCCAGCAGAAAAATGCCAGCGCCATCATCACCGTCAACGATGTCTTTCATGATGATGCCGCGGGCTCCCCGGTGCAGCTGCAAGGTGAGGGCTGGGGCCAGTTGGCTGAAGCGCCCACTGAGGCGATCATGATCAC
>JBAVUZ010000452.1:0-8218 GCA_049697035.1 Candidatus Angelobacter sp.
ACCTTAGGGTTTGTGAGAAATCCGGGCTAATCGCCGTATGGTGACGGTTCTTCGTCGTATCGGTTAGCTCAATCTGTGGAGGAAGCAACTCGATCGTATTCGCAGAGGCATTGAGCACTGAGAACGCCACTGCAACCTCATCGCCGTTCTTCGCAGAGCGTCCAACACTTACGCGCAACTGCCGGCCTTCCCAATGTGGAGGCTCGGTTTGCTGATCTCGAAGCATGCTTTCCTCTGGACCAATGGCGTCTCGCTGGGGCGGGCTGGCTCCCGGCAATTCCGCCGACTCGATGCTTTTTGTCTCCTCGACCACAAAACTGGGATGGCTCGCCTCAATAAAGAAACTGCGCGGCGGTTCGTATTTCAGAACGTAATCGACTGGCGCCGACCGGTCCGCAACTCCTCGGCTTACCAGCGCCAAAGAGACTTCATGGCCTGTCCGAGTCATGATCAAAGCATTGGTGCGAGACGCGCTGGAGGTGCTTGGCTTAAAGAAAACTAGTTGCGGCTCGGCCTCCGAATGTTCGGCTTTGAATCCACCAGGATCACCAAGGACCACGGAACTGACCGCTTCCGGTAGGCGAACTGACGTCACAAATCCAGGTCGCAATTCGAGCGTGGTAATGCTCTGTGGATCCAAATTGAGGTTGAGAATCCTGCCGGGAGCGAGATCGGCTTGTGCAGCCGCCAGGGCTAAGCATGCTAGGGGTGTTATGAGATGAAACAAATTTCGGCAGATTTTCATCGTATATCTCTTTTCTGAGTGGTTTCGACAATTTCTGTTTTCTCTTGGGCCAAGCGCAGGTAAGTGGCCCGGATGCGAGACACATAGGCGACAACATCCGGGTTCCGGTACGCGAGTCCGCGCCTGCTCACAATGTTTTCCCCCGCGTAGTAGGCAGCCGAGGCTAGCCGCAGATCCCCGCGAAATTTCTGAATGAGCCATGCCAAATAGCGGACGCCTCCCGAGACATTTTGGTCGATACTGCAGCGATCGCGTACACGTAGACGCTGCGCTGTTATGGGCATGAGCTGCATCAGGCCGGCTGCGCCTTTGGAAGAAATGGCGCACGGCCGCCAGTTGGATTCCCGTTCGACAACAGCCCGCACCAGCAGCACCGGCACTCGATAGTGTTGCGAGTAGGCGGCAACGTAGTATTCAGCTTCCCGACGTTTTGGCCCCGTGGACGTCTGCGCCCAGCTTGTTGCGGCGCATATGACGAGCAATAAGCAACCAAGGCGGTTCATGCGGCACTCCTCCGTAACGCTTCTGCGGTGTATTGCTGTGCGTCATAGATCAGGCTGGCGAATCCGTCGCGCAAAAGCAGCTTTTTCCTGTCAGCTTCGGTCTTTGCCAACAAAGGCAATAGAACATCGCGTAGTTCTGGCGTAACCTGCTCATGTCCAAGGATTTTGAGCGCCTCTGCCAAATCCAAGATCTCCGATACAGATGGCGGTTTTTCCATACTCCATCCACGCAGAGCTTTTGCCAATCCTGCCATCCCGGAATGGAACTCGCGACTGGAGCCTGGAGTCCTAAGTGCCACAATTTCCGCTTCTCGTTCCGCGCTGGGGTGTTCAACACGCAGGTAGAAACTCCGCCGGCGCAGGGGATCGCCAATACGCCGTTCCTCATTGGAGGTGAGCACGACGAAAGGAATACTGCGAGCTTCAACGGTGCCCAACTTCGGGATGCTGAGCCGCCACTCGCTGAGTAGTTCCAACAGAATGGCCTCGAATTCCTGGTCAACTTTGTCAATTTCGTCGATGAGCAAGACGCAAGGCTTTGCCCACAACAAAGCGCGCATTAGCGGACCTGCGCTGAAGAAATCCTGGCTGTGTAACTCGGTTCGCAACGAAGCCCAATCGACATCGCCTGTCTTGGCTTTGAGCTCAACGCAAAGGCTTTGTAGGGCTTCGTCGAACTTGCCGATTGCCTTTTCTTCATTGATGCCCTCATAACATTGCAAACGTTCGACTGCTGTATTTGCGGCGCCCGCAACCGCATACGCTAACTGAGTTTTTCCGCTGCCCGCCGGGCCTTCCAGGAGCAATGGCCTCTGGAGTCTTGCCGCCAGGTACACGGTTGTCACCGCCACAGAATCGGCAATGTAGCCCGTAGACCTGAGCCGTCTGCTGACTTCTTCGACAGATGAAAACACCGCTGGCTCCTGAGCCCGAGACCATTGCTTCCGATCTCGATGCGTCAGAAGCTAACCCCGAATGAAATCTCGGTCAAATGCGGCAAGGAGAGCGCCGATTTTGACTGAATCTGAGAATTGAGCTATGACGGAACCTGTTGTGCAGGAGTTAACGATGGGAACATCCACCAGCCCACTCAAAATTGGTCGATCTAGTCTAGCCAGAGATCCGCGACAAGAACCGGAGCGATCAGAGCAATTCCAAGGAGGTTTTAGGCCGCATTTACTCAAGCTCCGCGAGGATACTCATCAAGAAAACATCGGCCTTCGCATGTACACCGAGGATCAGGTCGCAGAGATGCTGCAGGTTTCACTCTCGAAATTGCGCAAGTGGCGTATGAGGAGTAACGGTAAGGAGGGAAAGGGGCCACCCTTCAAGAAGATCGGCCGCCTCGTGCGCTATCCCGAAGCTGGCCTACACGCATACATAAATGCAGAATAGTACCCCAAGGACACCGAGTTCTTCCCACGAATTTCGGCTAGGAAGAACTCGGATACCTGAAAGGTCCTCGCGTCACTCGTTTGGAGTGTCAGCGGCTCACGCTTTGAAGTTCCATCTGGCCTGCTTCTGCCGTAGCAAGTATTTCGGCCTGTTCGATCTCTATTAACTGTTTTGCCCGGTCAAGGGCGCGCTGCTGAATATGCACATAGTCCAGAGATGTTTCCCGGTCCATGTGTCCGAGTTGAACCATCATGACCTCCAGAGGCACCCCGGCTTCAGCTCCCTGAGTCCTGAATGTATGTCTCAGATCATGGAATCGAAATCCCTTCATCCCGCAAGCTTCCGTGAGCTTCCTCCACGATCTAACCCAACTGACCATCGGTCGGGTCACATCCCATTTTTCCTTGCTAGTCTTGCTGAGATGTCGTGATTTCGAGACACTGAGTGGAAGAAGATAATGCTCGGGCTCAACGGCTCCAAGAGCCCTGGCTCTTTCAAGCAGCTGGCGCAATCCCCATTCGGCCAATGCCATCAATCGAGGTGCACGTTCCTTTCGATTTTTCGAGATTTCTTTCACGATCCGGACACTTCCACCTGAGACATCGATGTCCTCGAGCCGAAGTTTGCGAATCTCGCCTCCGCGGCAACCGGAGCCAGCCGCAACGGCGCCGCACCACATTGCAAGCCGCCAGTATTCATTGCTCAGTGCCATGGAAATAATTTTCATCAATTGTTCTTTCGAGGCGATTTTGCCAATTCGACTCTTTATCTGGCGCAAGGGTTGATATCTCGCCTCCAAATTGCCCGTCCAGCAATCTGCATACTGCATGACACCTCGCAACAGCTGCATCTCATAGTTGATCGTTCGTGCGCCCACGGGTTTTTTCATCGTCGGACTCACCTCCTGGCGCCGTTTCTTTTGATATTCGCGGATGTTCGCGAGGCGAATGGTCCTGACGGCTCTCTTCTGGCCGAGGAAATCGAGCACCTTCTTGAAAATTCGTCGTTCACGCTTGACAGTCTCAGGCGAATTGTTCGCTACCTTCCAGTCAAAGTACAGTTGTGTCACTCTTTCAAGCGATTGATTGCTGAGGTCAGCGGTTTCGGCTTCTTGGCTTTTTTCTCCATGCTCCTTGAGGAAGCGCAGCTTGAAGAGCAGGGCCTTCGCTGGGTCAGTGGTTTCGGTCGATTTCTTGTGCTGCTTGCCTTTCGCGTCGTACCAAACGAACCAGATGTATTGCGACTCGGAATGCCAGCGCAATCCTCGTGGGAGTTTGGGTCGTTTCCTGTCCTTCACGTGAATTATTTCTTACAGATCAGCAATTCAGTCAAACTGGCAGCAGTAGCGTGCTTCGAGGTGCTCGCCGATATTCCCAGTAGCCTCCACTGTCAGCTCTATTCCGGGGCTTTTCGGCAGGTGTACGAATGAAATGTTGCCAGCCAGCTCTTTGGAAGGGGTAGGGAACCGTAAGTTCTTGATTTGATTTGGCTGCACCCCAGGGATTCGAACCCCGATATGCTGATCCAGAGTCAGCTGTCCTGCCGTTGAACGAGGGGGCAGAATGTGTTGGTTCCTTAAAAGGTTACCATATTTCTCAAAGTCCGTCCTTAAGTCGTGTGTGGTTGTAAGTGTGGCTGTCAGTGATGGGTTTTAACGCGTTGCGCTCGTTGATCGCCGCTCTCGCTCGGACTAAGTTGGGGTGCATATATCCATTTGTGGCTTTGAAGTCGGAATCTTGAAGTCGTCGCTGATGCCAAGCTCCCGGCTACCAAAAATTCTCTCTACACCGACTGGCTGGGACCAAGCGCGTAATGTCCAGCGGGGCCAATTCAGAAACCTGCACCGGGTTTCCCTTTGCCGATGGCGTCATCTGAACGGGGGACAAACTGGACGTTTAACGGTTTTACGGATGACGTTCATGACGCGGAGTCCAACCTGGAACACACGATGTTCCGCCAATTAACCGGAACACAGGGACGGCGACCAGCCCCGATCAGTATCTGGGCAGCATAGATCATGCCTCAATCGTTGAATCGTTATGTCTACGTGCTTAGGACAACAACCAAGACTGCGAGGCAGCGGGCGGTTCGCGGGATGCCAAAAGGCGAATGACGTAGTCGACGCTAATGCTCATGATTCCGACTAACGAAGCTCAAGCGCGCTCAGCTTGTCACGCACCGATACTCCCAACATTACAGTACGTACAATAATGATCTCAAGGGTCGATGCTGGCATCACTTTACGCGACGGTGGCACTACTTTGTTTCAGTTGGCGCACAGTTTATCCGATCTCTTGAGGCCAGCGATTTTTATCGATATGAGGAAGGGGTTTGTCGAAAGCCCATGTTCAATGGCCTACCTCCTCTGAAGCAATTCCCAGAGCACACCTTTCACCGTAGCCTTTCTCTTTAATTTTAGCGTGGCGCTCCACGAGCGCAATCTCATTGGCCGCGGACGGCTCAACTGTCGAATCGATCATTGGGAGCACACATTACATATCTACCACGCCTGGGTTGCGCCAATCGAGTGCCGTGATCATTCCCGTGTCGCGCTGATCGAAAATCCATACCTGTCGATTCGGGGCGCCCGAGATGAATCGATATGAGGCGATCCTGCGCTTTGAACCAAACCGAGATCTAAAAATAAATATTCACAATATGCAAAGAAAGTGGAAACCTTTTTTGCCGGCGCCCGTATATACCTTTCAAAGGGCGCCGAGACTTAGCGTAAGTGAAAATCGTCTTAAGTCTCGTAATGCTCTTTTTCAGTGAAACCAAACGCGCAAAGTAAGACCAAGGGAAAATTGAATGCAGATTCTGGAAGAAATTCGTTACGCTTTGCGGCAGTTCAGAAAAGCCCCAGGATTTACAGCCACGGCCGTGCTAACCCTGGCACTGGGCATTGGAGCGACAACCGCGATCTTTACGCTGGTTCACGCGGTGCTGCTCAAGTCACTGCCGGTATCCAAGCCCGGAGAACTTGTGCGCGTGGGCAATGAAGAAAACTGCTGCATCAACGGCGGATTACAGGACAACTGGTCCCTCTTTTCCTTTGAGCAGTACAAGCAGTTTAAGGAGCATACCCCGGGATTCGAAGAACTGGCGGCCATGCAGTCTGGGAATAGCCTGATGGGAGTGCGCTGGAGCGGCAACAACAAGCCTTCTGAGTCATATCGAGGCGAGTTTGTTTCGGGCAATTATTTTTCCACGTTTGGAATTCCCGCTTATGCCGGACGGATGCTTTCCCCTCAAGACGACAACAAGGGAGCGCCCATGGCGGCGGTAATGAGCTTCCGCACATGGCAGGAAAAGTTCGGGGGCGATCGGTCTATTATCGGAACGGGATTTGTGATGAACTCACAGCCGGTGACGGTCGTCGGTATTGCGCCACCCGGTTTCTTTGGCGATAGAGTGCAGAGCAATCCGCCTTCGTTCTGGCTTCCTCTCAATGCCGAGCCCGTGATTGAACCGGCCGTCGGGGTGCTGAACGATGCCTCACTGGACTGGCTCGACCTGATTGGACGCATCAACCCGGGTGCGGACAAAAAAGCCATGGAAGCGCAGATGCAGGTAGAGCTGCGTCAATTCTTGTTGAGTCCGGAAAGCAAGGTTGAAGATCGCTCCAAACCTCTCGTTGCCAAGCAGACGCTGCATTTTTCTCCTGGTGGAGGCGGCGTGCAAAGGATGCGCGACGAATATCAGGACGGCCTTCACCTTTTGATGTGGATTTCAGCTTTCGTACTGTTAATTGCTTGTGCCAATTTGGCCAACTTGATGCTGGTCCGTGCGACCGCCCGCAAGCAGCAGATCACGGTCCGTTCCGCCTTGGGCGCGTCGCGCGCCACTCTGGTACGGCAGGCGCTCACGGAAAGCGTGGTTCTGGCGATGATGGGCGGTTTGGCGGGGATTGCAATTGCCTTTGCCGGATCAAAGATGATCTTGCGCCTGGCTTTTGGAAATGATTACGTGCCCATCCAGGCTACGCCATCATTACCAGTGCTGGCATTTGCATTCGCAACTTCAATTTTAACCGGCATCCTGTTCGGAATTGCGCCCGCATGGATGACGGCGAGCACGAATCCCGCTGAAGCTTTGCGCGGCGCGGGACGTTCCACGGGACGCAGAGGGACGTTAGGTCAAAAATCGCTGGTGATAGTACAAGCCGCGTTGTCACTCGTGCTCCTATGTGCTGCCGGCCTGTTGACTCGCAGCTTGAATAATATGCAACATCGCAACTTCGGCTTTGACACCACCAACCGGTACATCTTGCACATTGATCCGCAGATGGCCGGATACAAGGCTGAAAGACTGGATCCGCTCTACCGCCAGCTTAAAGAAAATATCCTCGCTATCCCGGGCGTCCAGCAAGTCAGCTTTTCGCTTTATAGTCCTATGGAGGGCGACAATTGGGGTGAGGGCGTATACATTGAGGGCGACCCACCGCCAGCACCCGGGACGCCTGACCATGGCGCATCATGGCTGCGCGTGAGCCCCGGCTATTTCGACACGATTGGCACGAAGATCGTTGAAGGGCGAACCATCAATGAGCAGGACGCGCCCACGACGCGCGCCGTGGCGCTGGTGAATCGCTTCTTTGAGAAAAAGTATTTCAAGGATGGCCAGGCCATTGGAAAGCACTTCAGTGACGATCTGAAACATCCAGGCGCATTTGAGATTGTGGGAGTGACTGAGGACACGAATTACTGGGGAGCCACCAGCAAGATGCGCGCAATGTATTTCCTGGCTGAGGGCCAGAGCGCGCATAATCCCGATCCGCGTTATCAACAGTTTGAAGACCGCTCACGATACCTGAATGCTATTGAAATCCAGACTCATGGAGAGGTGTCTGGACTTGAGACGCAGATCCGCCGAGTGCTATCGCAGATTAATCCCGATCTGGCGGTGATCGATTTTCAGAGCTTTGCTGTCCAGGTGAAAGCAAATTTCATGCAACAGGCAATGATCGCCAAGCTGACGTCATTCTTCGGAATATTGGCGTTGATTCTGGCTTCAATCGGCCTTTATGGCGTTACGTCGTACACAGTGGAGCGGCGAACGAGCGAGATTGGCATTCGGATGGCTCTGGGCGCAGATCGCCTAAATATGTTGGGAATGGTTTTGCGCGGCGCATTCGCTCAGGTCGGCATCGGTCTTGCTATTGGTATTCCGGTCACCATTTTCGGTGGGCGCGTGATGGCTAGTCAGCTCTACGGAGTAAAACCGCACGATCCATTTGTATTGGTGATCACCACGATTGTTTTGGCGGCTGCGGCGTTTATCGCCGCCGTGATCCCGGCCCGCAGAGCCGCGAATACTGAGCCTATGCTGGCTTTGCGCACGGAGTGATTGTTTTGAGCGATAGCCGTCGCTCAAATATGAATGCAGGCTGCAACCGAAAGCTTTTTTCGCGCCTGAGATAGTCGCGACGATCAAGAATGTTCGGTCGCAGCCTGCAATTTTCTTTTCAGTACGATCTTCAAAGCACGAATCGCCGCTCTTAGCGTATCCTGTCACCATTCATAACTAGTACTCTGACCGCCTGGAAGAAGGAAGCCACAAAGATACTTGGCAGAAA
>JBAVUZ010000453.1:0-3784 GCA_049697035.1 Candidatus Angelobacter sp.
ACACAGATGCGCGATTCGCGCTGCAAAATGGTGTGCAAGACCTGCGGCTTCTTTTTGAGTTGCAGCGACTTTTACTGAGTCCCTCCTCTCTAACGCCATGATGCACGGAGACCTCGCCAGGCCAAAGAACACCGACTATTTTGTTTTGGAGCGCCTCCAGGATTGCGCTGTCCTGCAACTTGCCTCGTCCGATGGCGTCAACAAACTGGGGATGGCGCGGATCAGGGCCTTGCATAAGGCTCTTGAAGAATTGAGCACGGAAGCCGATCGCGGAAGTCTCAAACGCCTTGTCATCACCGGCCATGAAAAATTCTTCTCCGTCGGCGCCGACCTGAATGAACTTTCCCAGCTTACTGCCGCGCAGGCCTTCGAGTTTTCACGTCAGGGACAGGCGCTTATGATGGCCATCGACCAGTTTCCCGTTCCCGTGATTGCGGCGATTCGCGGCTACTGCATGGGCGGAGGCATGGATCTGGCGCTGGCGTGCGACTACCGCATTGCCGCGCCGAATGCGGTCTTTGGACATCGCGGCGCAAGTCTTGGCGTGATGACTGGTTGGGGCGGCACGCAGCGCCTGCCGCGGCTGATCGGCAAAGCCCGGGCGATGCAGATGTTTCTGCTGGCTGAGATGGTGAAAGCGGATAAGGCGTTGAGGATCGGGTTGGTAGATAGAATGAGCGATGAACCAATTGAAGATGGTTTCCTTCTGGCGGAGAAATTAAATGGATGCAAACCTTGAAGAAAAAATATCAATCGAGCTTTTCAAGGGCGAGTTGCTGGTCATTTTTGAATTCCTTGCTCGAAGTTATGACGCATGGCGTAAAACTGGCAACGCGGAGGAAAATACTTTTGTGTTAAGCCAGCCCGATACCGGAGAACGGATCATTCTTTGGCACTTAGAAGGTGCAATTGAAAGAACCTTGGCCGAAATATTCTGGCCGGAATATAAAGAACTGCTGAAAACCGCCAAGGAAAAAGCAATTTCGGATCGTCGTTAGTCTCTGATTAAAAACATTTTGAAACGCAGCGCGGGAGAGACGACAGTATGCTGCGTCTCTACGTTGACATCATTGTCCTTCCAGCCCTTTCGGGTTGATGCGAAGGCGATTTACCATCGCGAAATCATTTTTCTGATCAGTGAAAATCCGTTTCATCCTTGTCATCAGCGGTAAGGTTTCGCTTACGCGTTTGCGCGCTCTTTCTCCCCTCATTTAATCTAAATAGTTTGCCCAACTTCTATGGCCGATCAGATATCCAAGCTCCCCACAAAAATCGATGCCACCTCCACCCGCTTTGAGAAGAACATGCGCGCCATGGCGGAGCTGGTGGCCGCCGTCCGCACGGAAGAGGAAAAGATCCGCCTTGGCGGCGGTGAAAAAGCCATCGAGTCACAGCATGCCAAAAAGCGCCTGACCGCGCGCGAACGCATCAATCTGCTTATCGACCGTGACACCGAGTTCTTCGAGCTCGGGCTTTACGCGGCGTACGAGATGTATGAAGAATGGGGCGGCGCGCCTTCAGCTGGCGTGGTCACCGGCCTGGGACGCGTGCATGGACGGCTCTTCATGCTGATCGTGAACGATGCCACTGTCAAAGCGGGAGCGTTCTTCCCCATGACGGCCAAGAAGGTGATCCGAGCGCAGAACATCGCCATTGAAAATCATATTCCCACGATCTATCTGGTCGACTCCGCCGGAGTGTTTCTGCCGCTGCAGGAAGACGTGTTTCCAGACACCGATGATTTTGGCCGCGTCTTCCGCAACAACGCCGTGATGTCCGCCATGGGAATACCGCAGATTACGGCCATCATGGGCATGTGCGTTGCGGGCGGCGCGTACCTGCCGGTTATGTGTGACACCATATTAATGACCGAGGGCAGCGGGCTCTTTTTGGCCGGACCGGCCCTGGTGCAGGCCGCGATTGGCGCAAAGTATTCGGCGGAAGAGCTGGGCGGCGCGCAGATGCACGCGCAAATTGCCGGCACCATCGACTATCGCGAGCCCAACGACCATATCTGCCTGGAGCGCATACGCTCGGTCGTCAGCAAGCTTGGGCACAAGCCAGGCGCCCCGTTTAACCGCGTAAAGGCCGAGCCTGCGGCGTACGCGGCGGAAGAGATTTACGGAATCTTTGAAGCCGACGGCATGAAGCCCTATGACATGAAGGAGATCATCGCGCGGATCGTTGACGGAGCGAAGTTCGACGAATACAAAGCCGAATACGGCAAGACGGTGATCTGCGGTCTGGCTCGCATCGGCGGCTTTGCCGTGGGCATCGTAGCGAATCAAGCCTCGCCGGCGCAGCAGACGGATCCCAGTTCTGGTGCGAAGCGCGTGGAGTTTGGCCGCGTGATCTATACGGAAAGCGCCGAGAAGGCCGCGCGCTTCATCATGGACTGCAACCAGAATCTGGTACCGCTGATTTTTCTGCATGACGTGAACGGTTTCATGGTGGGCCGAGACGCCGAATGGAGCGGCATTATCAAAGCCGGAGCCAAGATGGTGAATGCCGTGGCCAACTCCGTGGTGCCGAAAATTGCGGTCATCGTGGGTGGATCGTTTGGCGCGGGACACTATGCCATGTGCGGCAAAGCCTATGATCCGCGATTTGTCTTTGCCTGGCCCTCAGCGCGTTACGCCGTGATGAGCGGCGCGGCAGCCGCGGGAACTCTGGTGGAAATCAAGATCAAGCAACTCGAACGCGGCGGCAAAAAGCTGAGCGACGCCGAGCGAAAAGAACTATTCGACAGGACGAAAGCCACCTACGACCATCAGACCGATCCGCGTTACGGCGCTGCGCGATTGTGGATCGACAAAATTATCGATCCCATGGAGACGCGCCAGGCGCTGATCACGGCGCTGGAGGCGGCTGCGCTGAATCCAGAGGTGAGAGAGTTCAAGGTGGGAGTTTTACAAACCTAACACCCTACCACGGAAGCAGCAAAAGAAAATGATCACCGCGGAGACGCGGAGGCGCGGAGAAAAAGAGAGATTTATGATTGGTTCTGACCAAGACGGAGGAGTCGGCGCACAAAGAAAACTGATTTATGAAGCTCTGACCGAGAAAGTGATTGGCGCCGCCATGGAAGTACATAAGGCATTAGGGCCTGGGTTGTTGGAATCAGTCTACGAAGAATGCTTTTGCCATGAGCTGCACCTGCGTGGGTTGCGCTTTCAGCGACAAGTCACAGTTCCTGTCATTTATAAGGGCGTCTCTCTTGACTGTGGTTATCGCCTTGATTTGATCATTGAGAACGTTGTGATCCTTGAGTTAAAGTGCGTTGAGCGTATTCTTGCTATCCATGAAGCCCAGCTCCTCACCTATCTGAAGTTGTTGGACAAGCCGGTAGGGTTCATCATTAATTTCAACGTGCCGATTCTGCGACAAGGAATCGTAAGAAAGGTTTTTGACTCCGCGTCTCCGCGCCTCCGCGGTGAATAAGCTTTTTTCTTATGGCGAATCAGATCAAACTCATCGAATGTCCCCGCGATGCATGGCAGGGCCTGAAGGGCCAGATTCCTACGGCCGTGAAGGTCCAGTACCTGCGCGCGCTGATTGGCGCCGGCTTCAAGCATATTGACGCCGTGTCGTTTGTCTCGCCCAAGGCCATTCCGCAGATGGCGGATTCTGAAGCAGTCCTCAAAGAGCTTGATCCGCCGGACGACGTGGAGATTATCGGCATTGTAGTAAACCAGAAAGGCGCGGAGCGCGCGATTGCCACTGAAGCCGTACAGACGCTGGGGTTTCCGTACTCCGTCTCTCCGACGTTCCTTGAGCGCAACCA
>JBAVUZ010000454.1:0-2674 GCA_049697035.1 Candidatus Angelobacter sp.
CCTGATCTGCCGCGTCCGAGCACAGGCAAATCGGGATTTCATGATGGCCGTCCACGACCGCGAGATGGCGAACGCCGGCCATTTTGGCCGCCTGTGCGCTCAACGGCAAAAAGAAGCTGGAGATTACTCCGCCGATGGCTAGGCAATTGTTTGTAATCGCGCTGACGGGCACCCGCAATGGTGCCCTTTTCGGTTTTGTTACCGTTCCGTGGGGTGGTCTTGTCAAGTCATGTACTAATTCGTAATTGATATGGACGAAGAAAACAGCTATAGTCTGGCAGCACCTAAGGGTGTGAACGACAACAGATCATTGAAAATTTAGCAGTGGCGCTCAGCCATCAGCATTCAGCCAACATGAACCCGTTGCAACCCTCTGCCTGATTGGGATTGGGATTGGGTCACCCTTGGGCCACCCAAGGGCCACGCAAGGGCCACCCAAGCGTGACGCAAGGATCGCCCAAGCGTCGAATTGAATAAGTGCTTTGTTTGCAACGAAGGCTAAAAAATGGGGGGTGGGGCACGCAGAGGCGCGCCTATCGCCGGAATCACGCGGAATCGGAAAAGCAGAACCCAACCCAAACTCGTGAACCCTACGCCAATCTCGGACGCCACGACCAAGTCCTTTGAAATCCTAGTTGGCAGCCAGGGGGTACTAGATCGCCGGAATCGCCGTGATCGCACGACATCACCGGGATCGGAAAGGCAAAACCGGGGAAACTTAACCGCGCGGCTTTCGAGTGATCGCCATGATCGTGTGTGATCGGAAAGCGTAACTCTACCCCGGATGAGCTGAGTTAAACTCAATTTGATGGAGACCCACGATTCAGTTGTCAGCATGACGGAGGCCTATGCTCACAAGGCCGTGATGATTGCCCGCGAGTTCAACGCGCGCCTGGACTACAGCGAGAACTCTCTGATGGAACTGGAAAGCATCCTGAGCCAGCTTGCGCTTGACCTGCCGCCCGGCGGCCCTGCTACCGATGAGCTGACAGAAATGTGCAAGATGTGGGGCTGTTACTTCGGAGAAGTGGTGCGGCGGCGCTTTGGCGGCGACTGGAGCATTGACACCTATCCCGGAAAGCAATTCGCCACTCTGACGCTGACCGTGGCCGGCAACAAGCTTTTTCCCTCGATGAAAATCCATCGTCGCCTGACAGAGGGCGAGGCCGACAATGTGTGGTCGTTTTACAAGATGGTAAAAGCCAAGCTGGAGCCGGCACAACGGCCGAAAGCGAACTAGCCTGTGCTATAGTCTTCCGCGAAAGAGAGCATCATGGCAAGTAACCCCACGTTCTATCGCGTGCTCGCAAACGCATGGTTGTATCGATGGATGGTGGCGATGGTATTGCCATTCCTCATTTGGGCTGTGCTCGTAAAGTTATCCAGAAATCATCCGGGAATTCTGCCTCGAAGCTATCCATGGCTGAAAGTATTAACCTGGGGCGCATGGGTTCTCTTTGTCGCCTCTGGCCTGTACGGCTTAGTCGGCATCTCTGAGACCAAGACATTCTTCAGAACTTTTTGGACTCTCGGAGCGTTTTCTAGCGGGACCAATCTTGTATATCACTGGGTGCGGCGTCGAGTCGATCCTGATGCATATAAAAAAACTGAGGGCTGGTGGCCAACGGCAAAAGATTTACCTGAAGCGAAACCGGGCAAAAACCTCTGAGCTCACGCTCCCTTTCCCTGCCATTCTGCATGCTTCTGCGACTCTGTGGTGGACTCTCTACCGACTGTGTTTAGATAGAGAGTAATGATCCAGCTCACCGCAGCCGGGAAGCGTTTTGGCCCCAAAGTCCTCTTTCAGGAATTGGACTGGCTGATAACCCCGCATGATCGCGTGGGACTGGTGGGCGCCAACGGTACCGGCAAGACCACGCTGCTAAAAATCCTTGCCGGAACCGAGTCGCTGGATTACGGCACGATCACGCAGCAGCGCGGCATCCAGAGCGGCTATCTGCCTCAGGACGGCCTTTCTCTTTCCGGTCGAACGGTCTTTGCCGAATGCCTCTCGGTTTTTGAGCAGGTGCACCAGATGCAGCGCGAGCAGGAAGAGCTGGCGCGTCGATTGGCGGAAGTTGATCACGCAAGCGCGGAGTACCAGCAGATTGCCGAGCGCTTCCATCGCATACAGGCTGAGATGCAAGCACGCGATGGTTACACCATTGAGGCCGAAGTCGGCACGGTGCTGAACGGCCTGGGCTTTAAGAAAGAAGACTGGGAGCGGCGGACGGAAGAATTTTCCGGCGGATGGCAGATGCGCATTGCGCTGGCCAAGCTTCTGCTGCAAAAACCCAACCTGCTGCTGCTGGACGAGCCCACAAACCACCTTGACCTGGAAACCCGCAACTGGCTGGAACAATATCTGGTCAGTTATCCGCATGCCTATGTGCTGATTTCACATGACCGTTATTTTCTGGACGTAACGGTGAAGAAGACCGCCGAAATATGGAATAAACAGGTCTTCTTTTATTCCGGCAATTATGAGAAATATCTGGCGCAGAAAGCGGAGCGCCGCGCACAACTGGAGGCCGCTTACGCCAACCAGAAAGAGAAGATCGACCAGCTTGAGGCTTTCATCAATCGCTTTCGCTATCAGGCCACCAAGGCCAAGCAGGTGCAGAGCCGCATTAAAGAACTTGAACGGATGGAAAAGATTGAAGTGCCTCCGGAA